>NZ_KV817497.1:0-11615 GCF_001814685.1 Prevotella sp. HMSC077E09
GGAGACTGTCGCATTTACTAATTTAAACTGCATTGAATTGTTTGCTTTTTGCATAAAAGGTATTATTTTTGTATCGGCGATTACGAAGTTCGTGAGAATGGATAATCGTCTTAGTTAAGTCTAGTTTAGTTTTTGTGTTGGTTGAGGGCAGTCAATTGGCTGCCCTCATTTTTTGTGGAGGAAAGACCGAAAGAGACTGAAAAGATATTGCACACAGGATGAAATTCTAAGTTTTCCCTATTTCATGTAAACATTGCTTTCTATCTTTATTCAATTCGTTAATAATCAAGAAGTTATGAGTTTTGAATGGAATTGTGTGGCAATATGCTGTAGAAAAGCGTTGTTATCTGCGTCAAATCACCTCGCCATCTGCATCAAGTTAGCACGTGTTTTGAGTCAAAATGCGGTGTAATCTGCATCAAGTTATCGCGTTGAATGACGCAAATTGGAAACCGAGTATTTTGAAATCAGGAATTAACACCTTTTTTCTCACTTTCCTTCTCCTGCTTGGCTGTATTTTAAATTGGTAGTTTCAAGCCGATAACCTTTGCAAAGATGAGAAGGTGTTGCCGGCAATATGCCTCTGCATTCAATATTGCAAGTGGGCCGACACGGTTGTCACGGTTCATGATTTTCACAGTTATTAGCAGATTATAGAGGATGACAGATTGGGGTAGACAGGGCTTAGAACCAAATGAAAACCGTTTAAAATACTCATTTGTAGGTATTGTTTGCAGTATTGTTATTTTTTAATTTTGCAAAAAATATTTTGATATTTTATACATTGCAGCATTGAAAGGGTTTTAGAATCATGAGAGTTATCGCACCAATTCTATGTAGGCGGATGCGTGTTTTTGTTTTGTTTATGGTCTTAGTATTGTGCCCTTGTGCTCAATTCTTGCGGGCCAGCACCACTGAAGAAAGCGTTTCATTGACGATTACAGACCGCGAAGGGCAGGCTTTGCCTTTTGCTTCAGTTATCGTGGAGAGTGCCGGCCTCACCTATACTGCCGATGCGCAAGGCCAACTTCGTCTCAAGTCGACCCTCTTCACCAGCAAGGGCGTGCGCCTGACTGTGTCGTATTTGGGAAAAGCCACGCGCAGTTTGACCATTACGCAAGAGGCTGTTGCGAAGAATAAGAAGGTGAACATTTCGTTAGACGATAACAACCTCTATCTGAAAGGCGTTCAGGTGAATGCTACGCGCACGCCAAGACACAGCAATTCTTCAATGCTGATACAGCGAAACACGATTGACAACATCCAGGCTTACAGCATGGCCGACATCGTTCAGGCACTTCCGGGAAAGGCTATTCTCAATACCGACATGCACAATGCCAGCTTTCTGACTCTACGCTCGGCATTGCAGGGAGATTTGCAGAACCCGCTCGATGCTTATTCGCGCAACAAGCTTAACGACTATGTGCGTAATGCAGCTTTCGGCATTGCCTATGTGGTGGACGGCACTCCCATATCGAACAACACCAACATGCAGCTTGACAGTTACGGCAAGTGGGGTGGGGTGAAGATGTTTAATCGCCGTTTCAACACTGATAATAATGAGAATGTGGGCAGTGGAAATGACCTGCGTTTAATTCCCGCATCATCTATAGAGAGTGTTGAAGTCATATCGGGTGTGGCTCCGGTAAAATATGGCGACTTGAGCAATGGCGCTGTCATTATCAATCGTCGTGCCGGACTTACTCCTTTCTATGGCAGTGTAAAGGTGCAGTATGACATTTTCAATGCATCGTTGGGGAAGGGTTTCTCTCTCGGTGAACGTTGGGGATTGCTTAACCTCAACGTAGACTATATGCACAGTACCCGTGACCGACGCGACCGATTGAAGACCAATGCCAACATTGCTTTCAATGCCACGTGGACGCATACACTTAGTAGGGCCTTGGGTTGGAAGAACACAATCTCTGCTGATTTCTCCAAGAATATCGACGGACTGAAAAGTGATCCCGATGCAACACTCAATAGAACACGAACCGACAGGCAGAACCTTCGCTTGGCTTTCCGCGGTGCACTTTCACCCCAGGAAAATGCTTTTATCGATGGTATAGACTATAATTTCTCGCTCTCTCTGTCGCATCAATACGACATGCACGAAGAGTTTATCGCTAACAACAGGCTTAATCTCATCACCGATGCCTATACTAACGGGCTGCACGAAACTGATGTTGCACCACCTTATTATAATGCGCTTTTGGAGATTGATGGCAAACCTTTGGCGCTCTCGGGTAATATCGAAGCGCGTAGGACGCTGAAATGGGGGCAATCCACACATACGCTTAGTCTGGGTTTTTTCGCTCGTCATGAGTCCAATCATGGTCGGGGAAAGATTTTCAATGCTGAAACACCGTTCTATGATGGTGGGCAAGGTGGCCGCGGTGACCGTTCTTATAAGTATCGCAACCGCATCCAACTAAATCAATCAGGACTCTATGTGCAGGATAAATTCATGTTGTCTACAGCCCATGGAACGCTTAGTACAACGGCAGGTGTGCGACTTGAATTCCAGAACCGACGCTTTGCAGCCAGTCCGCGCATCAATACGATGTGGGCCTTTGACAATGGGTTGAGCTTCAATGCAGCCTATGGTATCAGTTATAAGATACCCGCCACAGCTTATCTCTATCCCGAAAACGTGTATTTCGACCGTCTTGTGTACAGCAATTACAGCAATAATGCCAAAGAACGACTGTTTTTATACAAGACAAAGGTCGTTGATCCCACCAATCCCAACCTGCGTTCTCCTTATACTCACAGCTTCGAATTGGGTACAACATACGCCAAGTCCAACTTCAATACATCGCTGACAGGCTATCTGAAGATTGATCAGAGAGGCATAAGTTCAGAGGCTGTACTTGATACTATGTGGGTTCAGCGCTATGAAACCGTATCTCAGCAGCCCAATCAGCGCCCCATTTATGCACCAAAGGGCGCTCCCGAGCTGATTATCGACTATTACTATACGCCTCGCAACCAGCTTTACAGCCGTAATGCAGGCTTGGAATGGATTGGAGGTCTGCGCAATATCAAACCTATAGGATTGGATGTTAACTTCTCTGTGGTTTATAATTACAGCTTTTACTATCAGAAAGGGGAACGCATGGGCACAAGCATCGACCTTGATAAAGAGGCGGTTGCCGGTATCTATAAGCCTACGAAGAACAGTTCTAACGAACTCATCTCAACCCTTAGTCTTACCAAGCAGATCCCTACTCTTGGCTTGATATTCAATCTGCGCTTGCAAAACTTCTGGTTCCGACATTTTAATCGTCATGGCTTTGATATCTATCCTATCGGCTATATCGATCAGAATTTTCATCGTGTATATCTTGATGAAGAGCAGCGTAAAGACATTCGCTGGACTTATATCCGACTGAAAGACAATGAACCTGTAAATATCTCGCAGCCTATCATCATTCCCAACTGTCATCTTCGGGTGTCTAAGGAGATTGGAAAAAAACTGCGCCTTTCGTGCTATATCAATAATGTGTTCAACTATCGCCCTTGGATAGAACGCCAGGGTGACCGCATATACTTTAATCAACCGCCGACAGTGAGCATGGATGTCAGCTATAAGTTCTGAATGACTACACGCTCTTCGTAAGCGATATAAACAATAACAATTCTATAATAAAATGAAAACAACAAAACATTGGGGCAGCAACATTGCCCTGTTCATGGCGCTGATCATGACCGTTTTCTTCACTGCTTGCGGTGAAAATGACACTCCTGAAGTATCAAGTGCTTCGGTGAAATTGAATGTTAAGATTAACAAGACTTTCGAAAAGGCTAAGACCAAGAAAGTGGTTATCACGTTGAAAAACACCAGTACTGGTAAGGAAACTACCTATGAGACCACACTCAATACCGACATGGTGCTGCCTAATCTGCCTGTAGACATGTATGACATAACGGCAACCTATACCATTCCTGCCAAAGAGTATACCGAAATAACAGGTGAGAAAACTTCCGAAGATGTGCTTTTCTCGGCAGCAGCAACGGGCATACAGCTTCAACCAAACAAAGAAAAAGAAATAAACTTGGAGTTGACAACCTCTACTACGAATGATTTTGTCATTAAAACGATTTACTATGCAGGGTCAGACAATAAGAAAGCTGCAGGCGAAAATGATTGCTTTGTAGAGATTTATAACAACTCTGCAAAGACGCTTTATGCTGATGGTTTGTGCTTTGCTCTCACAACGATGAACCGATATGGCTATATGGCTGATGGTACTATACATAAGTGGGCACCTATAAAAAAGTTCTATCTGACTTCTAAAGGCACCTACGATTGGAGCAAATCAGAAGGTATGGCTGACCCAGCAGGAGCCAATGACAAGTATGTTTATGGCAATGTTGTCATCATGGTACCCGGTTCGGGTAAGGATCATCCCGTTAAACCAGGTGAAAGTTTCATCATTGCTCCTTTTGCCCAGAACTATAAGCAGCCCTTCACTACATCATTGGGCAAGCAGGTTACTCCCGAATGGCCCGACTCTACACTCGACTTGAGCAAGGCAGAGTTTGATGTGGTGTACCCTGGATACGAGCAGTTGGATAACAAGAATGCTGTCAATATGGTGCTGATACAGAAAGGAAATAACAAGTATATGAGAATGTCGCGCAATGGTAAAGAGGGGTATGTCATCTTCCGTCATTCTTCACCTGCTACCTTACCGGCATATCAGTATCCATATAAAGATTTGAAGTATTCTGATAAAACGGTCTATACTCAAATTCCAGTAGCTTCTGTTATTGATGCTGTTGAGGTTATTAATCCTAATGCAGATGGCTATGTTTCACCAAAGGCTTTCCCGAAATCGCTTGATGCAAGCTACACATTCTCTAAGCCCGATTATAGCTTCCGTTGTGTTTCTCGCAAGGTGAGCCGTACAGAAAATGGTCGCATCATACTGCAAGACCTCAACAACTCTGCAATCGACTTTGTAGAGATGATCCCTAATCCAAAGGCTTTTGCCCCGAGCAAGTAAAGTCTGAGGCGATGAATTTCAGCCTGCCTGCGCTTATCATGCAGGCAGGTGAAATATTGTTTAAGACAGTTTTTATAATCAACTAAATTGCATTGAAAGGCTGCTTAGTAGCTTTTTGGTAGCAGGAATTTTCAGAAACAGTCTTGATTTATAAAGAACAAACCCATTACTATGCACGTACGTATATTCTTTTCTTGTCTCTTGTGTGGGCTTTTCTCCATTGCGCACGCCCAAGATTCGCTCACGCGTTTTGCCGTTCCAACTTCTCAAGAATGGCAACAGCACCACCGGATTATGGCTTCACCCTTAGGTGTTTACTTGCTCCCTGCTTGTAACTATGGTTATACCTCGGTGGCTTTCACGCAAGCGCAAGGTGCTTTGGCGCGCATCCAGACTCCCGAAAAAGATACGAATGTGAGACTTTTGTCCATGGGGTTGTATACTTCTGAACGTTGGCGACTTTATGGGGAGTTTGCTTACGACCGACAATTTGCCGACAGTGTAGGGTGGTTGCTTAGTGAAATGCCACGTAACGGCATGCCCTATTATTTTGCATCTCCACGTAAAGGCAATTGGCAGAATGAGACCTATCTGCTGAAAGGAGTAGCCGGTTATAAGCTTTCACGCCTGTTTGCCATTGGTGCAGGCTTGCAGATAAGGTACCACAAGGGGGCACGCAGCAACGATCCGCGCCCTTCTGCCGAAAGTTTTAATTCGCGTTATCACCTTAATGTCGACCTAAATCTTGCTCCTGTACATATTGCTGTGGGGGCGGGAATGGTCTATGGCACGAGTGATAACAACCTTATCTACGTCAATGAGAGCAATGATCGCATTGACCGTCTTGACTTCATGGCCTATGAATTGATGGGATTTGGCATGCATCGGAAAACAGGTAAGCTGCAAAATCGCGAGATGCAAACCAATACTTACGGACACGAACTGGCTCTGCAAGCCTATCTTCATTTGGACAGTACTATGCTCTGGGTACGCGCAACATATCTTTCACAACGCGATAGCATACGCCGAAGCAGGGTTACTAACGTGTCGGCTAATCTTCTTTCCACCTATAATCTTCGTCAAACGAATGTTCTCTTGGGTGTAGTTCATCCTTTCTCTCGTGCTCTTCGCCTGCAAGCTACAGCTTATGCTGACTTTACTAAAGGCTGGGATAGGCTGGATAATATTCTTGGTGGGCAGAAAAATTATGTTTATTCTCATCGCAACATCGGAATAAATGCATTGCTCTATCATCGCTTTTCTTCAGATAGACTCGATCTTTATAGCCTAAATGCTTCAGCCGAGCATGAAAAACGACAAGACGGTGCTACGCAGCATGTTTTTCTTCGAGATGCTTTTCATATGGTTGCAGCCTATCGTTCACAGCGTCCTTTGCCCCGTGCTTTCGCCTTTTTCTATGGTGCAAGTCAGGCTTTCACCTTACCTTCGGCTTCATTGAACTATCCTTCAACACAGGAAAATGTGTTTTCAACCCAGCTGGCACGTCCCTTGCAACGTTTCTATGCCACATCAACGGCTTCCACTCGCATTGATATTGGTGCCGTGAAACGCTTTTCCCACTATCGTTTGACGCTTTCCATGGCCTATCAGCTGGCCTATGCACTCAAGGCACAACCTACCATTCACGGTACGCGCCAATACTTTGAGGCTGCAATAGGATTGGCTTTTTAATGGTTTGAATGTAGGCCTTCATGTAGATTGGGGTATTCAATCTTTATGCATTGGTCCTTTATTTGTGAAGCTATCTGCACTTTCAGACTACTTCTCTTATAGTAAGGTGGAACTTGTTGTGGTAAGCCATCTTCTTTCTTTTCACTTCAAAGAGCTGTGGAAAGTGTTTTTATCCATTATTTCTCTCGTTTGCTTTTAATCTATAACTTGTTTTGTTGATATATGTCAATAAAAACAGTTGTTTGCGCAAACAAAGTTATAAATTCTTGTTGCTTCAATCTTTTCAGCGTATCTTTGCAATGTCTTAAAGAAAGAATAAGATATTAGGATAATATAAATTAGGTATAACAGAACCCAGAAATGAAATAGGGGTTCACAAAAGATGAAAGGTAAAAAGATTATGAAAAAGATGTTTTTGACACTCGTTGCAGTTATGAGTATGACAATGGCTTTTGCTGAAGGTGAGAATACAGTGGCAACAAATACAGTTGCAGCTTACGATATGAAAGTCAATTACAGCAAGCTTGCAGAGGCACTTGGTCTGTCAATGGATCAGCTTGAGAGCGTAGAAGATGTTCATAAGACATTCTGCATTGAAATGATGAATGCAGCTAATGCTCCTAAGGATGAGCGTAAGAACATGGTTGACAAGGCTATTGAAAAGAACCTCAAGTATATGCACTATATTCTGAACAACAGCCAGTACAGCAAGTATCTTCTGTTGCTCAACACCACAATGAACAATCGTGGACTCAATAAGTAAATCGCATTTAAGAGAGAGAAATATGATAGAGCTGGATGTCTGGTAAAACAGATGTTCAGTTCTTTTGTTTTATGACATATCTTAAAGCAATCCGCTTGGGGGAAGTTCTCCATGCAGCTATTGATTGGCAAAGCAAGCATTGCAACAGCTATTGGCTTTCTCTTTCCTGTGCGAACACTATGGAAGGTTTGTATTTGATGCTGTAGTTGTTTCTTCAAATGCTATCTTCAATTTCATGAAAGAGTGGGACAGTAATCCCCTATACTGCCCCCACATTCTCCATTCTTTATAGCATAACGCTACGGCTTGCCTATTTTGCTTTTACATACAAATTGGTATATTGGTAATAGGCTTGTGCTTTGCGAACGAGCTTTTCATCTGTCTTTCTGGCGAGTTGCTCGTCATAAGTGCCGTCTTGTAATGGTCGCAAGGTATATTGCTGAACGTTGCGGACGGGTGAGAGCACTGTCAGTCGATTGTCTTCCATATAGCCTAAGTCTTGATAGGTTGCCATGAATGCCCGAGGATGATAGGTCGGAGCAAGGATATCTTGTCCTGTGAAACTTACGCTGCTGCGTAGGTTGAGCAGTGAGAGAACAGTAGGCATCAAGTCAATTTGAGAACAGATTTTCTCAATCTTCTCTTGTTGTATGATTTCCGGTGCATAGACAAGGCACGGGATGTGATAGCGGTCTATAGGCAATGAGGTTTTTCCTGCACTGGAGGCGCAGTGGTCAGCAATGACAATGAAGACAGTGTTCTTAAACCATACTTTCTTTTTTGCATCATCAATGAACTTGCCAATCGCATAATCCGTATATTTAACAGAGGCTTCCCGCGTGTTAGGATCACCATTCACTGTTATTTTCCCAGCGGGGTAGGTGTAGGGGCGATGGTTGCTGGTAGTCATAATCTGTGCAAAGAAAGGATGTCCCGACTTGTTATTTGTATCGAACACCTGCAGGCTTTTTCTGAATATATCTTCATCACAGACACCCCATATATTTGCGAAAGTCACTTGGTTGTCAGGGATATTTTTCCTATCAATTACCTCATAACCGTTATGACTGAAGAAGTCGCCCATATTGTCAAAGTAGCTGTCTCCACCGTAGATGAACTGCGATTTGTAGCCTAAACGCGATAGCACACTCCCAACGGAGAGGTTGCCCATTCTGTTGGCCTTTCGCTTAATAATACTCTCTCCGGCACTCGGTGGCAGACAAAGAGACAGGGCTTCCAACCCTCTGACCGTCCTGTTACCTGCAGCAAAGAGGCTGTCGAAGACAAGACTCTCCTGCATGAGTCTGTCAAGTCGTGGTGTAAGGTTCTGCTTGTTTCCATACCGTGTGAGGAAATCTGCGCTGAGACTTTCTACTGTGATGAGAACAATGTTTGGCCGATTTTCTGCAAGACTGTCGCCTATGTTCTTCTTGCCATCCTTATTCAGTCCGCTCAGTTGCCGGTACATACTTATACATTCCTGCTTTGGCAGCATGGCATAGAACTGATCATATGCCAGCTTATTGCTTTGGAAAGCGATGACGAAATCGCATGCTCCGTTCTGTTCTAATTGCGTAACGTATTGATTATCGCTCTTGAGGGAGTGTGTCTCCCATAAGATGAAGTATGCACTTGTTGCAAGAACAGCGTATAAGAAAAGGTGTATGATGAGCATCTTTACACCATAAAGCTTTGTGATATTAAATCTGTAATGGCGCGACTGCAGGAAGATGATGCCAACGGTGAGGAGTAGTGTCATGCCAATCATGGGGATAATGGCATACGACTCCATGATGTTTCCTATTACTTCGTGGGTATAGACCAGATAATCTACCGCAATGAAGTTGTATCTCACTCCAAACTCACCCCAGAAAATGTATTCTCCCGCAGTGACACATAGAAACAGAAAGACATAGACAGCCCAGGTAAGATAGAGTGAAACTCTTCGCCATGTCTCCCTTATCTTCGGAAAGAAGAAGCGCATGGAGAAGCTGAACAGTTTCCAACCTAAGAAGATCCGGGCAATTGTTGGTGCACCACCTCCATACTCATGAAAGATAGTGTGGAAGAACAGCACGTAGACGAATGATGCAATCAGTAGGATTTCTATCATCCATCCTATGATGCGATGATACTTTCGTTCGTTCAGTCCAAGATAGATAATCAGTAATGGCAGAGCGAGTAAGATAGCCATGCAGAAGTCGGAAACAATACCGATGCTTAATAATCTGACTATCTCTCCCAAGGAGAAAGATGCATCTCCGGGGGTAGCGTGCATAAGAATGATACGCAGGATAAGTCCAATGATGATATATAACTTTAGAAATCGGGTTCCAATGAGGTAAATAGGATTTCTGTAAATCAATTTTTTATCGTTCATATTCATTTGCTTTGCTGCAAACTTACATAAAATTTTAGAAACCCGCAACAATCAAACTAAGATAATCTTTCTTTTCTTTTAGAAAGAATGTTGAATGTAAGAATGCACATCAAAAATTACAGAGTGCACGGTCATAAGTCTGATAAACTTACCGAGCAGCATAGGAATAATCATAAAATTAAAAGTATATATGTTGTTCATATAGAGAAAATTAATTATTTTTGTAGCCTATATTCTTAAAAATAATACATTGAAATGGAAGAAAATCTTGTTTCAAGACATGTGTTAGACGCAAGTCATTATGAGGGAAAGGGAAAGTGGAAAGGTGTAATACAAGGCTGGATTGTATTTCTGGTTATATTCATAGCCACGCTTATTCCTGCTGTTCGGCAGGCGCTGCTTGGGTTTGCTGACTCGGTAAAGAGTGTAGAATGGGTCGTAACGTCTGTTCATTTCTTGCTTAATGGCTTTTGGATTATAGCTGTTTTTATGGCAATTGGCACACTCATGAAATGGAGAGAAAAACAGCCATTCGAAGAGATTTGCATCTATGAAGACGGCATTAGCTTTGTTACGGTGTTGGGAAGACAAGAGAAAGTAAACTTCGATCAGGTGTATGTGCACTATGGTGCTTATCAGAAGAGTGTCTATATTGATTGTGCCCTGCTTGGGATCTCGGCCAAGAATATTCCATGGAATTATTTCTCACAGTCTGATGTCCTGCACAAGAACCTTCAGCGTTATGCAAATTGGAATATTGGTAAATACAAGAAAAAGTAAATGAATTAAAGTAAATAGTCAATGGAAAGTACTACTTATTATGTTTGGGCTGCCCTTGTCATTGTCTTAGGCATTGTGGTGGTTGTTTTGGGTGTGTGGTATAATGTGAACTATGGTAAATTTAAACCAAAGTTTGAATTCTTCTCAGATGGTTCTGCCCGTATGATATTTTTCGGCGTTTCAGAACGCTACAGAAAGCAGATGGAACGTTTCAATGCAGAATATAAAGTAGGACAGACGGTCACATATCATGACCGAGTTTATGTCATTGAGGAGATTAAGCCGATTGATGCCTTTGATGATAAATATCTTGGGCAGCGTCATGGTTTAGCTGCCTATTTGAAAGAAGTTTAGACTGATAATACCGAAAAGCTTGGTAAGCCAGGCTCAATAGAAGGGAAACATATTCTGTGATTACATTTAATCATAGCTCTGTATAAAGGGCATTTTTTCATGTCATCTCTATCATGTCAGTGTGTAAAATGATAGAGATGACATGATTGAATGACAGAGATTGCACGCTAAGATGAATGAAGTTGCAGCCTGTTTTCATAGATATGGGAAAACATGCTGATAACTTCTGCAGTTTTAGAAGAAATATAAGGAAGCTCTTTCGCGCGTACATTATAAATATATATAAATCAGTTGGTGGCTGTCAGAGAAGTGATAATTGCAACAAAATAATTAAAAAACTTTACAAAGTATGCTTTTGGAGTATGTCCTTATCTCTCTGAATTACGCCCAATTTCCCACCGACTTTTCCTCCACTTCTGCTCCACTTTTCTTCGTTTGCCCTGAAGTTTAGATTAATTAACATTTCAACTATCTGATAATCAATGGCTTTTCTTTCTCTAAGAACAAGAACAAAGAACAAGAACAAGAACGACGGAAAGAAACAGAAGAAAGGGAGCCGCCGACGCCGAAGTGTTCTCCGTGTAGTTTTCTTTACAGTTACGTCGCCGTCCTCAAGCTTGCGGTCAGCCTCTCT
>NZ_KV817498.1:0-65619 GCF_001814685.1 Prevotella sp. HMSC077E09
AGAACCTTCAAGGGCTTAGTTGCGGATTTGAGGAAGACAGAATTGCAAAGACAGGACGTAAACCTAAGGCTATTGTTCCTGTCTATTTATATGGCATGCCGGCTAAGATTGATGAGATTTTATCCGTTGCCGAACGTTATGATATCTCTGTTGTTGAAGATGCAGCCGAAGGATTTGGCTCGCGTTATGACCGTCAGATGGTCGGCAGTTTTGGCCGTTATGGTGTGCTTAGTTTCAATGGGAATAAGATGATTACGACTTCAGGTGGCGGTGCATTGATATGTCCTGACAGTGAAAGTTACAATCGGGTGATGTATTTTGCAACGCAGGCACGTGAGTCATATCCTTACTATCAGCATACGGAAATCGGTTATAACTATCGCATGAGTAATATCTGTGCGGGCATCGGACGTGGGCAGATGACGGTTATAGATGAGCATATCCGTCATCATCAGCATATCGCCCAGCTTTACAGGGAGGCTTTCAAGGAAGTGGAAGGCATAGATTTTCATGATAATCCCGATGAGCGCACAGACAGTAATTTCTGGCTGAATACGATAACGATAGCCCCCGATTTGAAGGTGAAAGGGCAGGAGAATGCCTACAAAACAATTGTAAAAGGGGCCGTAGGGGGTGCTGCAGGCGTTGTTCATCAGGCTTCAACGGCACATACGGATTGTGAACCAAACGCCAATGTGGAGGCAATGAGGCTCTATCTTGATAGGGCCGGCATTGAAAGTCGACCGTTATGGAAACCCATGCACAGGCAACCTGTCTACCAGGATGCACCGGCATATCTCAATGGTGTCAGTGAAGAATTGTTCCATTGCGGACTTTGTTTGCCGAGTGGCCCTATGGTTACAGATGAAGATGTGGCCAGAATAATCCACACGATAAAGGATTCTGTTTGCTGTTAAACTAATAGATATTTCGTATATGACGTTTTTCAATAAGATTACGAATTGGTATTTTTCCAAGAGGTCATTGCCCTATTGGGCGATATTGGCAATGGATATCTTGATTTGTTATCTGTCAGGTATTCTTGTTTTCTGGCTTTATTACCGTGGTGCCGTCACGTTAGGCAATATTGCTTTGTTGACCAAAACAATATTCACCTACATGTGTTTCAACCTCATAGGTTTTAAGATATTCCATACCTATTCGGGTATTATTCGCTATTCAAGTTTTGTTGATTTGAAGCGGGTGGGCTATGCCATGGGCGTTTCTTTGATAGTAGCAGAGATAATGCACTACGTGGTTTACAGTTGGGATCTTGAGTTTGTACGTCTTCAGGGGCGTCAGCTTGTGGCCATGTATCTGTTGGCAACAATGGCAATGTGGGCTGCTCGTATTGTTATCAAATCAATATATGATGTTTCGTTTGCCAATGAGGGGGCGGCCAAAACGCTGATTTATGGTGTCAGAGATGGTGGTGTTGCCTTGGCAAAGAACATTCGGAGCGAGAAACCTACACGCTATTTGCTGAAAGGTTTTATCAGTCATAATCCGGGATATAAGTCGCGTTTGCTCATGGGGGAACATGTTTATCAAGTAGGCGAGGGGCTTCGTTCGGTGATAGAAAAGGAAGGTATATCTACTGTTCTTGTTTCCCCGTTGCAGAATGAGCGTTTCCGTAAGGATGCGTTTCTGCAGGATTTGCTGATAGATGCGGGCATAAAGATTTTAATGTTGCCTGAAACGAAGGAATGGGACGGTAAGACAGATGTGCATGATCTGCAGCCGGTGAGTATCAACGATCTGCTTCCTCGTAATGAAATCAACGTTAACATGAAATCTGTTGGTGACATGTTGAAGGATAAGAAAATCCTTATAACGGGGTCGGCCGGTAGCATTGGAAGTGAGATGGTGCGCCAGATAGCTTCGTTCAAGCCTGCTGCAATGATGCTGATTGATCAGGCAGAGACACCGCAACATGATATCAAATTGATGATGATGAACAAGTTTCAGGGCGTGGAATGTAAGATAGTTCTCTCGAGCATCACTAAGCAGGCACGCATGGAACGATTGTTTGATGAGTTTCGTCCCGACTATGTTTTCCATGCAGCAGCTTATAAACACGTGCCCATGATGGAGGATAATCCGAGTGAAAGTATTCAGAACAATGTCTATGGAACGAAGGTTATTGCAGACCTAAGTGTGAAGTATGGCGTGAAGAAGTTCGTCATGATAAGTACGGATAAGGCTGTAAATCCAACGAATGTAATGGGCTGTTCAAAGCGTATCTGCGAGATTTACACACAGGCTTTGAATGAAAAACTCGTCAGAGATTACGAGGCCAATGGCTGTAAGGGCATTCCTCCGACACAGTTTGTCACGACACGTTTCGGCAATGTTTTGGGGTCGACAGGTTCTGTCATTCCACTGTTTGAGAAACAGATTAAGGCAGGTGGTCCGGTAACAGTAACAGATCCGAAGATTATTCGCTTCTTTATGCTGATTCCGGAGGCTTGCAAGCTCGTGCTTGAAGCAGGAACTCACGGCAAAGGTGGACAGATTTTCGTGTTCGACATGGGTGAACCTGTTAAGATTGCAGATTTGGCACACCGCATGATACAGTTGAGTGGAGCTAAGGATGTGAAGATTGTCTATACGGGATTGAGGCCTGGTGAGAAGCTTTATGAAGAGGTCTTGAGCAACACGGAGAACACTTTACCAAGCTTCCATGAAAAGATCAGGATAGCAAAGGTAAAGGAATACGACTTTGAACAGGTCAGTAAGGAAATCGATGCTTTAGTAGAACTTGCAAAATCTTATGATGAAATGAAGATTGTGGGCAAGATGAAGGAAATCGTTCCGGAGTTTGTTTCAAAGAATTCTGTGTATTCCGCCCTTGATGTTCACGTGGAGGAAAGACATGAGTGATACTGGAATTGAATAAGTTTACTTGGTTGTTATGACAAATGAATATGCACTTTTGACGGTGGTTCGGGCCGCTCTTTGGGGGGAAGACCTGAAGGGTGGACTGATGCCTACGGATTGTTTTCAGCATTTGATGCATGAGGCAAAGCGGCAGACCGTGGTTGGTTTATTCGTCCAGGCGTTGTCAGAAGAGCGTTATCAAATACGTCTTGCAAAGTCAGATGCAATCAATGCATTCGTTTATCAGAATAAAATCAGAAGTCTGAATCTTAAGGTTAATGCGGTCTTGGCTGAACTTTGTTGTCTCTTGCGGGCGCATTCTATAGATTTCATAGTTGTAAAGGGGCAACTGTTAGCTCAGTTTTATCCACAGCCTTTAATGAGACAGGCCGGTGACATTGATTTCTATTGTGACGAAACGAACTTTGAGAAGGCACGGAAGCTTATCGGTGAAGCCTGGAACGTAACGTTTCATGATGATGACGAGGACGATAGGGAGCAGCATATTGGGTTCGAATATAAGGGAATTCTTTTCGAGTTGCATTTCTGTCTGCTTAGTTTCATATCACCAAGGGTGCAGCGTTGTTTTGACGAGATGGTGAGCCACAGCGCTCCCTATACGATAAAGGTTGGCGATGTGCTTGTGCCGACCTTGTCTCCTGTTGAGAATGTCATTTTCACTTTTTTGCATTTATATCATCATTTCATCGAACTTGGTGTTGGATTGCGGCAGATTTGTGACATGGCTCTGATGTTGCATCAATATCGCGATGTGCTGAATAGTGATGAAGGGAAGGCGCAGTTGACTTATTGGCTTAAGCAGCTCGGTTTCTATAGGGCATTTCATGCTTTCGGAGCAGTGTGTGTAGATGGCTTGGGCTTGCCTGTTTCTGAATATCCGTTTGAGTTCACGAAGCGCGCGCGTTCTTATGAGCATGCAATTTTGGAGGTTGTATTCAAACGGGGTAATTTCGGTATGCACGGGAGGAAAAACAGTGTTCGTTCAGGGATAGGATATTATGTAGAAGCCTTCTTAGTGAAGTTGCGTCATTATTTAAAGTTTTTTGTTTTATCACGTAGGGAGAACCTTGCCATGTTATTTTATGGTATTCCTAAAAAAATATATTATGCTATGAAACGCCTGATTTTAACTTAATCAATTTATTAATCCATGAATAAAACATACTTACGGCCTGTAGTTTCGGTCCATAGTTTAGCATTTAGTTCCTCTTTATTATCTGCTTCCGGTCCTCATTCAAGTAGTGCGGATGCGAGTGGACAAAAAGAAGAACTCATCTTTGATATCTCAGAGGCAGAGGAAGCCGGTAAGGGATTTCGAGCAAATGCAAAGCCTTTTCAAGATGAATTTACGGCCGAATAAAAAGAAGAAAAGCTTGTGCAGCTATCCAAATGATGCTGTACAAGTTCTTTTTTGTTTTTATCTCAGAACTGCCACCAATGTTTTTTCTTGTGAGAATGTTGTGGAAAGCCTTGTGCGAGTTGTTCTTTGAGAAGATGATAGAAGCTTACGCGGTCATGAATCATCCTGTAGATTTGTCCCCAGTCGGGTAATCCTCCGACATTTCTGTCGTCGATAAACAAATCAACTTTCAGCTTTCTGGAATAGTGGTTGTTGTTGTCGACAGTCTCTTCAGGGTAGTCTCTGTTTACAGCCCAGAATTCAACACCACGCTGCCTGCACCATTCTACAGCTTCATCTAATGTTTCCCCCTCTCTTACGCTCCATAGAATGAGTTGATGCCCCTCTGCCGTGAGTTGGCGAAGAGTTTCTGTTGCAAAAGGAATCTCTTCGCCAATGGCAGGATATTCATGGGTTACGATAGTGCCATCAAAATCGACTGCGATTTTCATTATTGTTTGATTGAATTGTCATTATTGTCTCTATATGAGCCATCTCTCTTACCGTAGTTTCCATAGTTGCTATAAGAATTATACGATTTTCCCATATATGAGTCGCTATGATATGAACCATAACCATACTTTGCGTATCTTCCATAGTGCGCATAGCGACCATATCCATAGTAATAGCCATATTTCTTCTTCGTCATGTCTAAGCCATTGATGACGATAGACATATTAGGAAGTTTCTTTTCTGCAGCCAAACTGTTAATCAACATGAAGCTGTCTTTTGTTGTATAGTCAGCGCGGCAGAGGTATACGGTGGCATCTATGATACGTGAAAGTTGCAGTGTATCTGTTACCAGACCAATCGGTGCAGTGTCAATGATGATATAGTCATAGATTTCCTTTAATTCAATAATGATATTGTCAAGACTTTTTCTTGCTAACAATTCTGCGGGATTGGGAGGAATAGGCCCTGCCATCAACAGGTCTAATCGGTCATTGACACCGGAGGGCAATACTTGTGAAAGAATTTCCTCGCGTGTCGGATGCTCATGTACTAACAATTTTGTTATGCCGTGATGATGGTCTTTGATTTCGAACAATTCGGCCAAACGAGGTTTTCGGATATCAAGACCAACGATGATAACCTTCTTGCCTAAGAGTGCAAAACTGACAGCTAAGTTTGCGGCCGTGAATGTCTTTCCTTCACCTGAAGTGGTAGAAGTGAATGCAATAACCTTCTCATTTTCCTTGAGCATAAATTGCAGGTTGGTTCGCATTCCACGGAAGATTTCTTCCATTAAGTCGTTCTTATTCTCATGGACAACGACGCCTGCTTTGGTCTTTGCTTGGTCGCTTGCAATCGGAACGTCTCCCAAAATAGGCAGCTTTGTCAGTTGAACCACATCGTTTCTGCCCTCAATCTTGTAGTGGAAGAACTCGGCAATGATGATGATAAGTGTAGGAATTGAGAGTCCGATAATGAGCGCAATGAGATAAATCATGGAATTATTCGGGCTGACTTTGCCTCCGAATTCAGGCTCATCAATGAGTTTTCCTTTGTCAGCTGTAGCTGCAAGCGAAATGGAATTCTCTTCTCTCTTCTGTAACAGCATGAGATACAGGCCTGATTTCACCTCCTGTTGTCTTCCGATCTGAGTGAGAATTCGCTCTTGTTCAGGTGTTTCTCCAACCTGTCCACTATATTTGTTGAACTGGCTCATAATGGCATTACGTTGGATTTCCAAGCCTTTTCGGGCTTGTGTTATAGCCCGACGTATGCTGTTGTTAAGGTCATCAAGTTGCGAGGTCAGAGGCTGAATGATTGGACTTTTTTCACTTGCACTGCGCAGAAGGCGTTTTCTCTCCAATGAAATCTCGTTGTATTTATTGATCAAAGAACTGGTACTCTGGTCTGACAGGCCTATGTTTTCTGGAATGGGTTCATAGCGATTGGCCACCTTGTTCTGATAGGCTGCAATCTCATCAAGCAGTGTAATCTGTGTGTTTGCATCGGTCAGGCGTTGGCTGAACTGTGTCTGATTGTCGAAAGCACTGCTTGCATTCATCTTCAATTCAACCATATTATTTCGCTTCTTGAAGTTTTCAAGCTGCCCTTCTGTCAGTCCTAACTCTGAATTGATCTTCTCTAAGCGTGAGTTAATAAACTTCTCCGTACGGATTGCCACTTGATTCTTGTCTTCATTGGCCTGTCGGTTATAGCAAATGGACAGTTGTTTCAGATAGTCAACAGCCCGCTGTTGATTGATATCTGTTAGTGTCAACTGCGCAATAGTTGTTGACCTTGAAGTCTGATTGACAGACAATGCTCCTTGATATTGATAGGCTGTATTATTCGGAGAGTTGAGAACGATGTGCACTTTCGTGTCTGATGTCATTCTCACGGCATCAGGTGCAAGGTTCTTTGTAATCGTCAAGCTGCCCGCCCTTGTATAGATTGCTACAGGAAACTTGCTGAAAGTCTTGTCAATGTAGTAAGGACCATTAGCGTGCATGTCGTCAATCGGCGCATAATAAGTACCTGTGAGATGATATTTACCGTTGTCGAATGTGAGTAGCATCTCAAACGGATTATTGATTTTCTCTAAGTTAATCGGATCAAAATCCACCTTGAGAGGCTCGTTTTTATACAATAATATATTCTTAAACTTACCCTCTATGCTGTAGCTCACATACAGCTTCAAGTCTCTCACAGCACTTTGTGCCAGACTGTGAGAAGTCAGGATTTCCATTTCATTATCAATGCCGTTGGAGTTTGAAATCATTCCAAGGTTATTGGAATTCTGGATGCTGTTGCCTCTGCGTGAACTCTGTTCGTCTTTAATGAGAAGCTTTGCGTAAGCCTGATATACGGGAGTTGAATATCTCAGATAGATATAAGCACCTGCAAGACAGACAAGGATAGAGACAACGAACCATGTCCAATGCAATATGAGCGAAGTATATATTGCCCGGAAATTGAATAGGCGTTTTACCTCTTGTTGCTGATTTTCTTCAGCCGTTGTTATTTTGTTATTGTCCATAAATCAACAATTAACTGTATATGATGTCAGTTATATTTAGATTTTTATAAATATTAGTTCTAAACTCTTTTATTTTCTACAATCTCCATGAGATATTGCCCATAGCCGTTTTTCAACATGGGTTTGGCGTTGTCAATCAATTGTTCTTCGCTGATCCAGCCTTGTCGGTATGCAATCTCTTCGAGGCATGCAATCTTCAGACCTTGACGTTTTTCAATCACTTCAATGAATGTACTTGCTTCAGAAAGACTGTCATGCGTGCCGGTGTCAAGCCATGCGAAACCACGTTGAAGAGACTTTACTTTGAGTTTCTTCAGCTCCAGATACTCTTGGTTTACGGTCGTGATTTCCAACTCGCCGCGTGCACTTGGCTTGATGTTCTTGGCGATTTCAATGACATTGTTGGGATAGAAATACAAGCCAACAACGGCATAATTACTCCTCGGATGCTCCGGTTTCTCTTCAATGCTCAAGCAGTTTCCTGCTTTATCAAATTCTGCGACGCCGTAACGTTGCGGATCATTGACATAATATCCGAAGACACTGGCCTGCTGTCTCTGTTCTGCATCGGCAACACTCTCTTTGAGTAGTCCTGTGAAGCCGGCTCCATAAAAGATGTTATCGCCCAAAACAAGGCACACAGCATCATCTCCAATGAACTTCTCTCCAATGATAAAAGCCTGTGCCAGACCATCCGGAGAGGGCTGTTCTGCATATTCAAAGTACACTCCAAGTTCGTGTCCGTCGCCTAATAAGCGCTTAAAGCCCGGCAAATCAAATGGAGTGGAGATAATCAGGATATCCTTGATGCCGGCAAGCATCAGTACGGATACCGGATAATATATCATCGGTTTGTCAAAGATAGGTAGCAATTGCTTGCTGATACCCTTTGTAATGGGGTAGAGACGGGTGCCAGAACCACCGGCTAAAACAATCCCTTTCATGTTCGTTTCTATTTAGTTTATAACTCTGTTCTTTGTCAATAAGCGTGCTTGTCGGGTACGATAATACTGTAGGCTGTCTTGAAAATGATATAAATATCAAGCCGGAAAGTCCAGTGTTCGATATACCAGATATCGTGTTCCACGCGCTCTTGCATCTGCCATAGCTCTCGGGTTTCCCCTCGGTAGCCTGTAACCTGTGCCCAACCGGTGATGCCCGGCTTACAGAAATGACGTACCATATATTTGTCTATCAAGTCACTGTAGATTTCAGTATGATGCAACATGTGAGGTCGGGGCCCGACAATACTCATGTCACCTTTCAGCACATTCCAGAATTGTGGCAGTTCATCAATATTGGTTTTCCGCATGAAATTGCCGAAAGCAAACTTGCGTGGATCGTTCTTGGTAGCTTGTTCTGTGTCGGCATTCTTGTTGACATGCATACTTCGAAACTTGTAGCATTTGAATGATTTCCCTTCAAACCCTGTGCGTTCTTGCACAAAGAACGTCGGCCCCGGACTTTGGAGCTTAATAATGATGGCAATGATAGGGATGAGCGGGAGCAGGCAAAGGCATGCAATTGCTGATACCACGATGTCGAAAGACCGTTTGATGAGCCGATTGCTCATGATTGCAAGTGGTTCAATGTGGTTTGTATATAGCAGTGTGTCGCCCATGAATTCAGGTTTCAGGCGTAGCCGATAGGTTCCAAATGTACGCGGGAGATAGTAGAAGCGGATGACATTGGCATCGCAGAATTTCATAATCTGTGCAATGAAATCATTGTAGTCATGGCTCAGACTGCAGAATATCTCCTCGGCAAATGCCCTGTCTTCTTGTTCCATCTTAGTGCCGAAGTCTTTGAGTGAGCCTAAATATCGAAAGGATTTCGGACAGTTTTCAATCTCCTTGTTGGCATAATATCCACGTACAGAATAGCCCATGGTAGGGTCTCCTGTCATTTTTTTGTAAAGCTCGGCAAGCGAATGGTCATGCCCCACAAACAGCACTTTGCGTGAGTTGTGACCAGTCTGTCGCAGATAATTCAGTATTCCTCGTTCGGCAAAACGACTGAGCATGATGAGTGCAAAGCTCGTGAAAGCATAGAGTACCGATATGTGGAAGAAGTTTTCGCGTGGGCAGAGAAAACTCAGAAAGGCGTAAGTGAGAATTACATGTGTAGCCACTAATTGCGACACTCTGAGTATAATCCTGTCGAATTCAATCTTGCGATAGTGCACGATTGTATTGAAGAAGTATTGTGCAACCCCCATAGCTGCATTGGCAGTGAACACGGTTATCTTTGTCGCACTATGAAAATAGTCGGGGACATCATTGGGAAGCAGCAGGATAAAACAAACGAGAATGATGTTGATAATCATGAAATCGTTGAATGTAACCAACCGACGCACGAATTCGTTCCTACTAAGATTTAGGCTCATCGTGTACTTATTTTATTAGAATATACGTTTTTGTTTGTTGTTGTTATATGCGATTGTGCAAAGATAACAAAAAATAATACAATTCGGAAACTTTGAAACAGTTTTTTATTCAATAAGGCATGCTTCTCTCTGTTGAATGGGGTTGTTTTGTATGAAAATCTATATCTTTTGAGTTTCATTTGCTTCATATTCTCCATGAATTGTGCTGTTCTGTCGCTATCGGCTTGGCGTTTCGTGCCTTTTCAGCATCTCTGAACGCTGTCTTCGTTTTATCATGTTTCTTTACAAGCCTTTCATGAAGTGAAAAGTTCCTGCCTGTTGTTTCCTGTTCTTTGTAAATATTGTTGCTTGTTTTTAACACTTCGATATACGGCCAAAGAGAAAAAGAAAATCAGGAAAATAGAGTTTATTTTCCAATTTCAGGCTTTTTGTAACGCAACTCCGGTCATCATGCATTGTCATTTGACTCAAACTGCGTGGCTGTTTGCGTCAGAATATCCGCTGATATGATGTGAGTTACAGGGTAATTCAATGCAAAACACAGTGCTTTTTAGTGTGATTTTACATTCTGATTTTTATTGAATTTTATAATAAATTGATTGTCAATGCGTTGTGAATTGCTAAAAAGTGGGGTGTATTTGGAGTGAGGAGGGACTCTGTTTCAAATTTACAGGAAAAGTAATCTGAATTGTAAAGATTGATGATAAAAATTAACATATAATTCGTGCGCAGGTATAATGGCGTTCTTTCTTTGTTTTATAGAGAGATATGTCGCGTTTAGTGTAGAAATATTCTTGTGTGAAAAATTAGGTTTATTGCTTGGAATATTGTATCTTTGCAAAGCATTTTATAACTTACATTAAAATTATTGACAGAATAGATAGTATGGGATTTTTTTCTAAACTCTTAGGAAAGAAGGAAACTGAAGCTAAGGTTGGCGGTATGGAAGACTTCATGACGCTGATACGCGTGTATTTCGAAGCATCGTTAGCAGCTAATCTTGGTATCAACAATTTAGGCATGTTACCTGATTTGCGCACGTTCAAGGCGACACTTCATGTGCCTACATTGAACAACAAATTAGGACTTGGAGAGAAGAATCATTGCCGGAAGATGATGAAAGAAATCTACGGAATGGACGATAATTTCTTTAAGGAAATAGATCAGAGCATACGTAAGAACTGTCGGAAGTTGCAGGATGTGCAGCCTTATATGATACAGTTCCAGGGCTTTTCACAAGATTTGATGATGCTTGTCGGCAACCTCATGAAGTTTAAGCTCCGCCTGCCTTCGTTCATGAAGAAAGCACTTTATACGATGACAGAGAAGACTGTTTCAGACTTGTTTACGAAGAATGACTACAGCGATCCTGGCGTTATCAAGGCTGTGATGGCTGTAAGACAGTATGACAAGCGTTTGGGTTTCAGCCTGAAATGGATTACCGACTTTGTCTTCCAAGTAGTGATGTTGGCTAAAAAGGAGCCACGTCCGTCAGATGCAGACGTGAAAAAGAAATGAAGTTCGTGGCGGTCTTGATGTTGGTCAAGGCCGTTTTCTTGTTCCATATCTATGTGATTCCCGGGAAACTCCATTGTTCTTACTTGGAAATCAGGGGGTAATCATGTTGTATATAGATGCTGTAAAATGTTGAGTTAAAATTTGGATATATCAATTAAATCAAGTAAATTTGTAACCAAATTGTGAATTTATGGATGCAACTGAGCATGCTCTCAACCAGTTTTCTACCCGCGTAAGGCAGATGCTTCTTCAGTACAAGGAACTGAAGAAGGAGAATGCTGAACTTTATGCTATGGTAGATGAGCGGGAAGAACAAATCAAAACGCTTAATGCAAAGCTTGCTCAGGCGCAGAATGATTACAATAGTCTCAAGATGGCCAAGATGTTGGAAGTGACTGATGGTGACGTGGAAAGCGCCCAGAAACGACTGCAACGCTTGATCAGAGACGTGAATAAATGTATAACGCTACTGAGTGAAAGATAACAGAAGCGATGGCAGAAGAGAATAAGGATAAGTTGCATATAAGACTGCATGTCTATGATACAGAGTTGCCGGTGAACATTGTTCGTGAGGACGAAAAGCTGTATCGTGATGCTGCAAAGCTTATTACGACGACCGTTAATAATTACGCAGGCGTGTTCAAAGGTCGCAAGAGCGATAAGGAATTGCTGTATATGGCTCTCATAGATATAGCTTTACGCTATGAGCGCGAGGCCTTGCGTAATGATACGGAGCCTTTTAAGAATATTCTCGGACAGTTGACTTCTGAAATTGAAGAAGCGTTGAAATAGTTGAACGGGAATATTATTTAAATCTAAAGTATAATGAATGTAGTGACTATTATAATTGCCTGCGTTGCTCTGTTGGCCGGTTGCGCAATTGGATATGCTGTTTTTCGTTATGTCATTAAGGGAAAATACAATGAAATGATTGAGGCCGCTAACAAGGAAGCGGACGTTGTTAAGGAAAAGAAACTCTTGGAGGTGAAGGAGAAATTCCTTAATAAGAAGAGTGAACTCGAAAAGGAAGTTCAGCAGCGAAATCAAAAGATACAGCAGAGTGAAAACCGCTTAAAGCAACGTGAAATCTCTTTAAATCAGCGTCAGGAAGAATTAGGACGCCGCAAGATGGAGGTTGATCAAAGTCAGCAACGCATTGATAATGAGAAAAAACTCCTGTCTGTAAAGCAGCAGGAATTAGAGAAAATGCAGAAGCAGGAGCAAGCCAAGCTTGAGGAACTCTCGGGACTCAGTGCTGAAGAAGCTAAGAACCGACTCATTGAAAGTCTGAAAGATCAGGCCAGACTCGATGCTGCAAGCTATGTCAATGAGATTATGGACGATGCAAAACTGAATGCCAATCAGCAGGCAAAGAAAATCGTTATCCAGACTATTCAGCGTGTAGCGACGGAGACAGCCATTGAGAATTCAGTCAGCGTTTTCCATATTGATAACGATGAAGTCAAGGGTAGAATTATCGGTCGTGAAGGTCGGAATATCCGTGCTTTAGAGGCAGCTACCGGCGTAGAAATTGTTGTTGATGACACTCCCGAGGCAATTGTTATCAGTGCATTCGATCCAATTCGTCGCGAGGTATGCCGTTTGGCCCTGCATCAACTTGTGGCCGACGGTCGTATTCATCCTGCGCGTATTGAGGAAGTTGTGGCTAAAGTGAAGAAGCAACTTGATAATGAAGTCATTGAAACGGGTAAGCGCACAGCTATCGATTTGGGTATTCATGGCCTGCATCCCGAATTGATTCGCATCATCGGTAAGATGAAATATCGTTCAAGTTACGGTCAGAACTTGTTGCAACATGCTCGTGAAACCGCAAATCTTTGTGCGGTAATGGCCAGTGAACTTGGTTTGAACCCTAAGAAAGCAAAGCGTGCAGGATTGCTTCACGACATAGGGAAAGTGCCGGATGAAGAAAGTGAATTGCCTCACGCTCTGTATGGTGCAAAGATTGCAGAGAAATATAAAGAGAAGCCGGATATATGCAATGCTATAGCAGCCCACCACGATGAAGAGGAAATGACGACTTTGCTTGCACCGATAGTCCAGGTCTGCGATGCTATTTCCGGTGCCCGTCCAGGTGCCCGTCGCGAGATTGTTGAGGCCTATATCAAGCGTCTGAACGATCTTGAAGCCATTGCAATGAGTTATCCGGGAGTAACAAAAACCTATGCTATTCAGGCAGGCCGCGAGCTTCGTGTGATTGTCGGTGCCGACAAGATGAACGATGAAGAGAGTATCAGACTGAGTGACGAGATTGCCACAAAAATCCAGAATGAGATGACTTATCCAGGCCAGGTGAAGATTACCGTCATTCGTGAGACGCGTTCGATTGCCTATGCAAAGTAATTCTTTGAAACGAGATAAAGAAAAAGGATGCACCATGGTGCATCCTTTTTCTATTATATAACCGTTGTTGTTTAGTTTTTTATATCTTGTTGATGTCTACATATCCATGCATGACTGCATAGATGGTGAGGGCACTGACGCTTTTCATTCCAAGCTTTTCCACGATGTTCTTGCGATGACTGATTACCGTTGTAAGGCCGATATTGAGTTGATTGCCGATTTCCTTATTGATATATCCTTGTGCAATCAGCGACAGCACTTCGATTTCTCTGTCGCTGAGCAGCTTGGCTTTCAGTGCTCTTGGCATGTCGGGAAGATTTTTCCCGCCGGCATGTCCGTATTGCTCGAGTTGCAGTAATGACTTCACCAAAAGCTCTTCAGAGGTGTTGATGCAAAGGCTTTTGAAGTCGGAGAGCTGTGCGTTTGGATTGGTTGACGTCGTCAGTACGATGGTCTTCTGCTTATAGTTGAGAAAGAAATTACGATTTTCAAGTACGAATTTGATAGCTACGAAATAGTGCATGAACTGGTTTGGATTGGCTGCTTCAAGTTCGTTGAAGGTGCAGAAAGTTTCTATGTCGGCAATTGGCATGACGTTTTGCAGTATGGTTTTCAAGCCGACCATGGCCAGGATGTTGTTGTCGATGATAGCCAATTTCGGTCTGCCTGCCTTATGTCTTTCCACAGGGTGCGGTGGCATGCTGTGTTTTGTGTTCTCTTCCATATCGAAATTTGTTGTTTGACAGATATTTATAGGAAAGGGGCAAGCAGATGACTGAACCAACCTCGGGCACGCTGCCATGGTGTACGCCACGCTTTCCATGTCTTTTCTGTGAGATAGAAGCAGTCTTTTTTCTCACTGTCAAAAAGGTTGTCCAACTGCTGTGTTGTGCATTTGTCGAGGATGACGGCGTTTTCTTCGTAGTCCCAACTAAGGCTTCGCGCGTTGAGGTTGGCGCTTCCAACAGTACATACTTGTCCATCCACCATGATAATTTTGGTGTGGTGAAAGCCTGGAGTGTACATCCAAACGTGGCAACCAGCCAGCATGAGCTTGTGAGCATTATAGAAACCGCAGTCTGGAGTCAATGGGATATCGCTCTTGGTGCTGAGCATGATTTCTACCTTGACTCCTCTCTGAACAGCCTTTTTCAGTGCTTTCTTCAGCTTATGATTAAGCGTAAAGTAGGGATTGATAATCTTTATGCTGTCTTTTGCGCGGTTGATGGCCGACAGATAAAACTGCCGAATGATGGCATTGCTTGTTCCCGGTTCGCGGTTGATGATGCCGACCGTTTTATGATAGGCTGTTTTGCACGTGTCTTTCTTTAGTCCTTGAATGTAGTTGGCATTATGAATACCACGGAAATATTGTTCGCCATGCACATTCTGTCCGGACACTTTGTTCCACATGTTGAGAAAGATAGCCTGCAAGGTATTAACGGCATCGCCTTCAATACGGCAGTGCATGTCGTGCCATTCACCTACAACCTCAGTCCCTTTGATGTAATAGTCTGCCACGTTCATGCCTCCTGTATAGGCTGTCTTGCCGTCTATGACAACGATTTTCCTGTGGTCTCGTGAAAAGACATGATTGATCCAAGGAAATGTAATCGGGTCGAATTTATAGATTTCCACGCCCGATTTGCGGATTTCATCGAGGTGATGCGCTTTCAAAGGACGGTTGTTCGAAGCGTTGCCGAAAGCATCGAAGAGGGCACGGACTTCAATTCCTTCCTGGGCTTTCTGCTCTAAGATGCGGAACAGAAGGCCTGCAATAGAGTCATTGCGGAAGTTGAAATATTCCAAATGAATACTTTTTCGGGCCTGCTGGATGGCTTTGAACATGTCATCGAACTTCTCTTGTCCGGTCATCAGTAGTGTCACGGAGTTATTGTTTGTGAATGTAACCCCGTGTTTTCTGAGGTCATGCGCAATCAAGGAATCTGCCGTTTGGGCCGTACTTGTAGTAGCACAACCTATCCATAATGCAATAAAAAATAGTAGTAGTTTCAATTCTCTCAAATCTTAATTTACACCATACAAGCGTAGTGATCGACAACACCCAGCAGATGTTTCTCTTCATCAACGACCAGCACCGTATGTATTTTATGGTTGTGCATGATGCGTTGTATCTCCGTAATCTTGGTTGTAGGCAACACCAGTTTTGGTGTTTTCGTCATGATATCGCTTACCGTGTGGTCAAAGAATTCAGCTTGCCAGCGTTCCATAGCTCGTCGGATATCGCCATCTGTGATTAATCCTATGACCTTGTTGTCTGCTCCAAGCGACACTCCGAGGCCTAACTGACCCTTGCTGACGCATATGATAGCTTCACCTAAATGCATTTCTTGCGGAATGACAGGCAAGTCGTTGGTGCGCATAACATCAGCAGCTGTGGTCAACAGTCGCTTGCCCAACTCTCCTCCCGGATGAAATTGTGCAAAGTCTTGTGGGCGGAAATCACGCACTTGCATCAGTGCAATAGCCAATGCATCGCCCATGGCGAGTGCCGCGGTTGTGCTACTTGTGGGTGCAAGATTGAGCGGACAGGCTTCTTTCTTGACATAAACTTTTATGTGTGCATTGCTGTATTTAGCCAGCAAGGAATTGGGATTGCCGGTCATGGAGATGATGGGTATGTTCATGTGGAGCACCATCGGAATGAAACGAAGCAGTTCATCGGTCTGTCCGGAGTTGCTCAATGCCAACACAACATCATCTGAAGTCATTACACCTAAATCGCCATGATACACGTCTAAAGGGTTGATAAAAAAGGCCGGAGTACCTGTCGAAGCCAGCGTTGCAGCAATCTTTGCACCCACGTTTCCACTCTTTCCTACGCCTGTGACAATAATTTTTCCATGACAATGTGCCATCATCTCAACGGCTTTCGTGAAGTTGTCATCTAATTGGGGGATAAGTTCCAGAATGGCTTGTGCCTCTTCTTTCAGTGCTTGTGCACCCCATTCACATACGTTCTTTAGCCTGTTTTCAATGTCAATATTGTTCATTTGCCTACAATAATTGTCCTATTAATTGTTCCAGTTTGTCAAGTTCCAGCATGTTCGGGCCGTCACTAAGTCCTTTGTCAGGATTGGGATGAACCTCAAAGAAATATCCGGTTGCCCCGAAAGCTTTTGCTGCTAAAGCCATTGAAGGAACAAATCTTCGGTCACCGGAGGTCTTTCCATTGCCTGCACCGGGGCGTTGCACACTGTGTGTGCAGTCCATGATTACCGTCGGAACAATCTCTTTCATATCTGGAATATTGCGGAAATCAACTACTAAGTTGTTGTAACCAAAGCTGTTTCCACGTTCTGTAAGCCACACTTCTTTGGCTCCACTTTCCATAGCTTTCTCCACAGGATAACGCATGTCTGCACCGCTTAAGAACTGTGCTTTCTTGATATTTATTGTTTTTCCTGTCTTTGCTGCTGCAACTAATAAATCGGTCTGACGACACAGAAACGCCGGTATCTGAAGCACATCGCACACTTCTCCTGCTGCTTCTGCCTGACAGCTTTCATGAATGTCAGTTAGTATTTGCAGGCCATATTCGGCTTTTATGTCTGCAAGCATTTGCAAACCTTTATCCAATCCCGGGCCACGGAAAGAGTGGATTGACGTGCGGTTAGCCTTGTCGAACGATGCTTTGAAGATAATATTGATACCGTATTTACGGTTTATTCTTACTAATTCATGGGCAACAGTGTTCAGTAAAGTTGCCGATTCTATGACACAGGGACCTGCGATAAATATGGGTTGCATATCGTTTTCTTTTTAGCTTGTCCTGCAAAGGTACGTAAAAAGAGGATAAATAACAAACATTCCCCTTATATTTATAAAGGGAAGTTATACCTTTTCATACTATATGGCACCTCCATTTGCGGCCGTCTCCATCTGTTCGGGAGTTGCATGAATGATATGAATGTCGCGTTGTGGGAATGGGATTTCAATATTGTTGGCATTCAATGTGTCATAAACACATTCCATGATTCGGCCGTCGTCAATATATTGTGTCATGACAGAAACCCAAACAAGTATCTTCAAAGTAATGGCATTATCGCCGAATTCCTTCAGTACAATCTTTACTTCCCGCTTCTTAGCCGTAATCTTCAATGCTGTTATGGCATCGTAAAGAAGCTGCTTCACTTGTTTGATATCGCTGCCATAAGCCACGCCAACTTCCAAGATGTCAAGCTCATAACCATGATTTTTGGTCATGTTCTTATAGCTCTTGGTAAACAGCTGACTATTTTGAAATGCAATGATAGAACCGTCTGTGGCTTCAACAATTGTAGAAGTGTAATTGATAGAACTCACGCGCCCACGTGTGCCTTCAAAAACGATGTAATCGCCGATCTTCACACGTCCTGCCATGAGAGAAATGCCATAATAGATATTCTCCAGAATGTCTTTCATGGCAAATCCGACACCCGTGGAGAAGCCACCTGAAACGACAACAAGCCATGTGTTGTCGATATGGAACATGGCCAAGGATATAATCAACCACGTGCCCCACACAGCCACCTGCACAACGTTCTTGGCCATGATGTTACGGCTTGCAGCCGTACTGAGATCAGAGTTCTCGAAGTGAATCTTCAAGAATGCTTTTATTGTACGGTTGAGATAAGCGAAAATAAAGTATAGGGCAACGACCTCTGCTATCGACAGAATGTTTGCTGCAAACCATTTAGTGTTGATATATTTCTCCTTGTAAATGTCCCAAATCTTATCGCTCAGATTGAACACATCGGCTGCCCAATAGAGTGCAAGCAGGAAAGATGCAACGGAAAGTATAGGCAGAACCACTTGATATATGGCATAGAAGAACCATGTCTGCGTGATATCTTTTTTCTCGTATTCGCGTTTCTCAGCCAGTTTTTTCAGCCATCCGCGCAGACAGGTAATGGTCAGAACACAAGTCAGCTGCATGATCCACCATATCAACAGCTGCACACTGAGCAGTGTGTAGCCCATCCATGCGCAGACAAATGAGATGAGAAAGACCGTCAGGGAGATGTAAGTATAGGTGACATCACTTTTCGGAACATTCTTATTGTTATGTCTAATCGCTATCCACTGCCATATTGTGCAAACAAGAAGCACAGGACAGAGGGCGATATGTATCAAGCTGTTAGGAACGAGGACAATGCGGAATGCAATCACAATGAACCCCATTGCCATCAGTGGAAGATAGATGCGGAACCCGCTTTTAATCTGTTCGCCACTCAGACGCAGCAGTAACGAGATGAGAATTACCCCCAACAACCACGTGTAGCCCACAAGGAGTCCACAGGCCATGATAATGAAATTCTGACCGAAGAAAATCATGCGTATCACTCCTAAGAGCAGAGCTAAGGATACGACTGAGGTCGTCATGGTGATACAGGTGCGTCGACTGATAAAGGCTGGTGTGCGGAAACGCTTCGGAATTAAGAAGCGGATAACCAATAGGTTGATGAGTCCGGCAATGACAGCATAAAAGATAATGAGGATAAACAGACCGATGATATAACTTGCATCCCACTGTGATTCTGCATTGGAATCCTCAAAGTATTTTGTCGTGATGTCCTCTTTTGTCTCCTGATAGTTTGTACGAAACTTGGTAAGAATATTGAAATAGTTCTCACCGGCATTGTTGAATATGCCACTTTGAATATTCTTATAACGCTTGTTGGCATAGTCATTGAGTGCTTTCAGCTGTTGCTCAATTTCCTGATAATAATTGATGTAGTCTTTAAACTGATTGCTGTTGTCGTTGAGTGTGTGTCGAATGTTCACGGCAAAAGTCAGACAAACGCTTTTATCTGTTTGTGCTTTCTTGCTCAAGGTCGAGACATTCATGGTGCTCAAAGAGTTGATCAAATAGTCATAACGGGCAATTTCTGCCTTGTTCTTTTCAATGAGAAGCCGGAAAGGTTGCACGTTTTTCTTGAAATCATCATATTGTTCTGTGGCCTCATGGCAGGCATAGGCCATGTCAAACACATATTCAGGTTTCTGCGAATAAAGCATCAGTGCATTCTGATTACTTTGTCCCATGATGCTGAACAGCTTGTCTCTGATAGCCGCCTGTTGACTTTTCATATAACCCGACTGACGTTCGAGCTCCGCATGATAATTAGTGAGTTCGGTGCGCAAAATCGACAATGTACTCTCTAAGTCCTGTTCTTTTAGCACTGCATGTGCCTGGAAAAGCGTTAATAAGGTGAATAATATGAGTAGTATGGCCCTTTTGTTCATGACTTCTTATAACTTTTTTTGGTTTACAAAAATAATAAAAAGAATAGACTCAATGCGTCACTGTTGCCATAATTTTGAAATATTTATCATTTTCCTACGCCTGCTTTTGCTTTTTTATTCCTACTTTTGTGCGGTAAAAGAGATAGAGCATGAGATTGATAGCAGACAGTGGAAGCACGAAGACTGATTGGGTCTTGACAGATAAAGGACAGGTTGTCGGTTCTTGGAAAACGCAGGGTATCAACCCTTGTCATCAGCAACCGGAAGAAATCCGGCAGGTGCTTTGCACGGAGTTTTTTCCTTTATCAGACGGCAAGTCACTATCCGATATTCAGCTTTCTTTCTATGGAAGCGGTTGCACGGCAGACCTTATGCCAACTATGACGACTCTGTTGGCCGATAGTTTTCAGTTGCCAACCGACAGCATTGAGGTTGCCGGCGACCTGTTGGCAGCTGCCCGTGCGGTCTGTGGTCACGAGGAAGGCATCGCCTGCATACTTGGAACAGGGGCCAACAGCTGCCTTTACGACGGACAACACATTGTGCAGAATACGCCTCCTTTGGGCTATATTCTTGGTGATGAAGGCAGTGGAGCCGTACTTGGAGAACGTTTCTTGAATGGCATTTTCAAGGGGAGTCTGCCTGCAAGTCTGCGCGATTTATACTTAGAAGAAACAGGGCAGAGCTATGCAGATGTTATCCGTCGGGTTTATCGTGAGCCGCTTGCCAACCGTTATTTGGCTTCCGTGGCTTTGTTTGTCAGCCGTCATTTGGAGGAAGAATGCCTGAAGAAGTTGGTCAAGGACAATTTCTCTGATTTCATTTTACGTAACATTGAGCCTTACCACAGCCGCCTTCCCATCGGCTTTGTCGGCAGTGTTGCCTATGGATTTGCAGAACTTCTGACCGAGGTGTGCCATGACTTCGGCTATGAGGTCAATGGTATTGACAAGAGTCCTTTAGTGGGGTTGATGCAACGTTACTATGTAGATGAGTGTTGAATATTGGGGGGTTGCAGCTTGAAGTTGGCGATTTTCTGTTGCCGGACAATGGTATTTACCTCTATTTATTAATTCAGAATTAATCTTACAAAAGGCGCTTTATATCTCGCGTGTAGCCAATCAACCTTGTGGTTTGCTTCAAATTCGCGAGTTTTGCGGCTTGTTCCCTAAGTTGTTGTCAATGAGTTGGTTGCATGATTTAATAAACAAAATCGTGTAATTTCTTTTCTTTTGCAGCGTGTTTTCTGCATCAGTAAGTGCGTGTTTTGTGCTTTTACAGCCGCTTGTTTCTATTGTTTTGTCATGCCATCTGCCTCATTCTGTGCGCTGAAGTGGGTCATGTTATGTGGTTATTCAACTGAGATGGTGGGAAAATCTCCTTGATTTTGTCTGTAAATTCCATTTTTGCTGTTTTTCATTTTCTATTTGCCTACTTTCTGAGGTATGCTTTTTTGTGATATAAAATTTACATTTATGCTTTGTCTTCTTTATTGTTGCTCATTCTCTCTCTGTGAGAGCTATGTAGAGAGTTCCTGTAAGTCAGGCATCTGTTTTTGGTGATATTCTTATTCAGAAATGTCATATAAATTGAAAAAATAATTGTATTTTTGTGGCAATGAACAAAATAATGTGAATAAATCTATGCTGATATGACACTTAATGAATTCCGAATAGTCTTCAGGCTACAATATCCTGCCGTGGCACTCTATGCTGCCAAGATCCTGCATGATGATGATGTTGAAGACGTAGTGCAGGATGTTTTTGTTGAATTGTGGCGCAGACGAGAGCAGATTACCGAGGAAAAGCATATCCATGCCTTTCTTTTTCGTGCAGTTTATACACGCGCGTTGAATGTGCTTAAGCATCGAAGTGTCATCCATAAGTATTCAAAGGAATACTTGTGTATTGAGAAGAAGAGATTGGAATACTATAATCCGGCTCATAATACGACGGCAAAATATGTTGAAAACATGGAGCTGGGACGCCAGATAGAAGAGGCAATTGAGGAATTGCCAGACAAGAGAAGGCAGATTTTCATCATGGGTTATGTGCATGGTATCAGTAATAAAGAAATTGCAGAGATGATGAATATATCTGTTCGCACGGTTGAAGTTCAGATTTATAAAGCTCTTAAATACCTGCGTGTGCGACTTGGTTATCTGACCTCCTTTTTGTTATTCTTTTGTTTCAAGTAAGTCTTTTTGCGGTTTGAATTGTATTATATATAAAAGGTGTAAAACGTGATGAAAGAGATAAATGACAGAATTATAAAGAACTATATACTTGGTCGTTGTTCACAAAAAGAAATCGAACAGTTATATGAGTGGATAAATTCAAGTGAAGAGCATGCACTCTGGTTGTTCGATCAGGTTGATGCTTATAAGACCGGAAAGGCTTCACGCTTTACCGCTAAGCAGGTGCAGCAAAAGGTGGAGATGAATGTCTTTCGCAGAATTCATGAGGAGAGAAAGCGTCCTTTCTTCTGTCAAAAGCGCTTTCTTTATTATGCAGCTGCTGCCCTGTTGATATTCCTTTCTGTGACAGCTGTTTATTTTTCTCGCACAACTGTTGGGCTGATAGAGGTAAGAACGGTTGCAAAAGAGGTGAAACAAGTTGTTCTTCCAGATGGAAGTAAAGTGTGGTTGAATGAAAACACGACTTTGACTTACCCCAAGATATTTGGTGATGATCAGCGGAAAGTGGTCTTGAAAGGAGAAGGTTATTTTGTAGTTGCTAAAGATACTGTCCGCCCGTTTGTTGTGAAAAGCACTCATCTTACTACAAAAGTGCTTGGAACGGTATTTAATTTCAACACGGATGACAGGAAACGTCATACTGAAGAGGTGACTCTCATTGAGGGAAAAGTGAGGGTAGAGGGTAATCATGATGAAGGCAGCATAATCCTTCGACCGAAACAAAAAGTCGTATTCAATACATCTACGAACAGTATGGAAGTAGAGGAAACTCCTATTCCTTTGGAGACGGTTTGGCACAGTCATTTGATTCCTTTCCGTAATATTCATATTCATGAGATTGCAACAATCATAGAACAACTCTATCAAACGAAAGTGCAAATTCATCCTACTCTGAAAGATAATTCCACTTATTCGGGGGCAATCAGGCATACGGAGACAATAGATTCGATGTTGAGAGATCTTGCTTATTCTATTCCTTTCAGTTATAAAATAAAGAAAGGAAAGGTGGAACTCTACGCACGATGAGAGGTGGTTTGCTTCTATTGCATTCTGTTTTTCAGCTATATTTGAAGAAAAAGCTATAAAAGGATACGTAGTCTTATAACCTTAATTGTTGTCTATATGAATAATAACTAAGAACATTCTGCCCTTAGGGTGGGTTCAATGTCTAATTTTTACTAAATCTAACATGAAAAAAAAGAATGAAAGAATTCCTGTTTGTTGTAGGGTAATTCTGCTTACATGTTTCCTTTGCTTCTTCTTTCAAGGGGGATATGCACAGTTGAATTTAAGTTCGGGTCGTGCGAAATTGGAAGTTGTTTTAGAAAAGATAACCTCTCAGTCGAGCTATCGTTTCTTTTACAATGACGCATTGAAAGAGGTCATGGTCAATGCAGCCAATGTGAAAGATGTATCTATCAATACGCTGCTCGACAAGCTTTTCAGAGATACAGGATTGAGTTATCGTATCTCTGGTAATGTGATTTATCTTACTTATAATAAGGTGAAACAGGAAAAAGTGAAAGAGGAGCATCCACAGAAAGGGCCACGTACGATATCGGGAAAGGTCATTGATGAGCAAGGTGAGCCTCTTATTGGTGTCAGTATTCGTGATAAAGCTACGGGGAATGCCGTAATTACAGATATTAATGGATGCTATTCAATTGCCGGAGTCGGTGAGAAATCAGTTTTGGAATTCACGTATGTCGGCTATTCCAATCATACGGTTACGGCAAATAATCATAGCACCATTGATGTGAAAATGAGAGAGAAAGGCAGAAATCTGAATGAAGTGGTTGTCACAGCTTTAGGTATCAAGCGTTCGGATAAGGCTTTGAGCTATAATGTGCAGAAGTTGAAAGCCAGTCAATTGCTTGCAGTGAAAGAGGCGAGTGTTCCCAATGCGCTGTCTGGAAAGATTGCCGGTGTTACTGTTAGTCAAGGAGCTTCAGGCATAGGAGGCTCTACCAAGGTTGTGATGCGTGGTGATAAGTCTGTTAATCCAGATGGAAACAATAATGCCTTGTATGTACTTGATGGTATTCCTCTGCCCGATTTGTTCCCGAAACGTGCATCAAGCTCGAATGGACGATATGGTGGAGTTGATGAAGGTGATGGTATTTCGAGTATCAATATGGAAGATATTGCTGAGGTTACGGTATTGACCGGCCCTTCCGCTGCAGCATTATATGGAGGTCAGGCAGCCAATGGAGTTGTTATGCTGACTTCTAAACAGGGAGGCATGAAAGATGGAAAGCCTCGTATCTCCTTCTCTCATTATTCTGATTTCTATCATCCTTTTGTTTTGCCTGAATTACAAAACACATATGGTAGTCGTACAGGAGAGTTTGCCAGTTGGGGGCCTAAATTGAAAGATCCGGCAAAATATAATGTATCAGATTTCTTCAATACGGGAACGAGTTATTCTAATAGTTTAGGACTACAATTTGGTAATCAGAAGAACAAGAGTTATATTTCTTTGGCAGCTTATAACGCTCGTGGTATTATTCATAATAATAAAATGGATCGTTATAATGTCTCATATAACGGACAATATAATATTACAGACAAACTTACTTTGGGTGCAATGTTTATGTATGTAGACAAAAAGGCTCAGAATATGTTGTCACAAGGAGAATATTATAACCCTATAGTTCCTCTTTATCTATTTCCACGTGGTGATAATTTTAATAAGTATAAATCATATGAACGCTATAATCCCAATAGAGGATTTGCTACTCAGTTCTGGCCTTATGGCGATCAGAAGAGAAGCTTGCAAAACCCCTATTGGATTACCAATAGAAACTTTAATGTCAACCATGATGAACGGATTATTCTGGGAGGAAGCCTGAAATATACTTTCACTAAATGGTTGAATATTACTGCCCGTTTCAGAACAGACCGGAATACAAAAACAAATGAAATCAAAAACTATGCTTCTACTTTACCTTTGTTGACTTCGGGTTCAACTAAAGGCTCTTATCTTTTGGCAACAGACAAAAGTGTACAGGATTATGGTGATATCATTGCAAGTTTTCAAAAGAATGTTTCAGACTGGGGCTTTGTTGTGAATGCCGGTGGAAGTTTTAAGAATATGAGTTTCAACTATACGGCAAATTCCAATAAATTAGAATTCGGTGCACCTCTGGCTACAGTCCCCAATAAGTTTAGTCTTAACAACTTGACCCCCGAACCTCAATACCAGGAGGGAAAAGCGATGAAGTCTCAGGCTCTGTTTACCAGTGTTTCTGTGGATTGGCGTAGGAAGATCTTTTTGGATTTTACGGGACGTAATGAGTGGACTTCTCTTTTAGCAAACACCCAAAGTAAAAGTTTCTTTTATCCTTCTGTAGGACTCTCATTCATTATCACAGAATTCGTGAAAGTTCCTAAGAGTATTCTTACCTTCTCTAAGCTTCGTCTCTCATATGCTACTGTTGGTAATGTTCCTTTGTATTTAGCGGGTATCACAATACCATCTTATCCTATCAGTCCGGGTGGGGGAGTAAATATTAATCCTGATTTACCCATTAACAACTTAAAGTTTGAAAAAACAAAATCGTTTGAAATCGGTTTGAATTCCCGTTTCCTTAACAATAAGATTGGCTTTGACATTACTTATTATAATGCCAATACTTACGATCAACTCTTTAAATTCAGAGCACCCGAGAATAGTGGATATAGATATTTTTACGTGAATGCAGGAAAAGTAAACAATTATGGAATAGAGGCTTCTTTGGATGCAGATCTCTCCTTTGGTGAATTCAATTATTCTCCGATGCTTACTTTTACTTACAATAAGAACAAAATCGTTGAACTGGTACGTAATATCCCTAATCCACTTACAGGAAAGCTTATGAACATCAATCATTTTGATATGGGTGGTCTTTCTTCTTTCCGTAATTATATCAATGAGGGCGGTTCTATAGGAGACATTTATGTAAATTCGTTCATGAAAGATGGAAATGGTTATACTTATGTTAATCCTAATACACAACAGATGTTGACGGACAATGAGAATTTAATTCATGCAGGAAATACCAATCCTGATTTCTGTATGGGTTTTAATAATACATTAAAGTATAAACGCTTTACGCTTTCATTTCTTGTCGATGCTCGAATAGGAGGTAAGGTTGTTTCTTCAACACAGGCAATCCTTGATTCTTTTGGCGCATCTAAACAGAGTGCAAAAGCAAGAGATCGCGGGGGAGTAGATGTAAACGGAGTGTTAATGGATGCTGAAACCTATTATAAGCAGGTAGGAGGTGGCTCCGGCGTTCTTTCAAACTATGTTTATAGTGCCACGAATATTCGTTTAAGAGAAGCCTCTTTATCCTATAAATTTGATAAACCTCTGTTCTATAATATCATTAAGGATTTTACATTATCAATAACAGCACGTAACTTGTGGATGATTTATAACAAAGCTCCTTTCGATCCACAGCTGACATCTTCTGTTGGAACTTATTATCAAGGTATTGATTATTTCTTGATGCCAAGTCTCAGAAGCTTTGGATTTAATGTAAGATTTTCATTATAACCTTTTAAAAATTATATGATGAAAAGTTCAATTAAAAATAATTGTTTCAAGATGAAGGGCATTCTTTTGTTGCTTTCCCTCTTGTTGATTACTTCTTGTACAGATAGCTTCTTTGACACAAATACGGATCCCAATGCTGCTACACAAGAAGAATTAGGATATGATAATCTGGGACTTGGTTCGTTGATTACACAAATGCAGTATCAGATGTTTCCTTGTATTGTCAAGGATCAGAACGTGGATGTAAACAATTACCAAAAGATGTATAGCCTCGCGGGAGATATTTATTCAGGGCATCAAGGTGCTTCAAACATGTTTGAAAACAATGGACGTAACAACACTACTTACAACATGACCCCTGATTGGTGTAAGACTGCTTATACAGTGGCATACCAAAACTACATGAACCCTTGGTATAATCTGTTTAAGAAAAAAGATATAAGTCCAGCATCCTTTGCTGTCGGGCAGATATTGAAGGTCTATGGAATGCATCGAATAACAGATATGTATGGGCCTATCCCTTATAAGAATTTTGTACCAGCTTCTGATGTTCCCTTTACACCACAGGATGAAATTTATGATATTTTTTTCAATGAACTTGATGAAGCTACTGCTATTTTGAATGATTATATAAAAGCAAATCCCGGGGCAAAGCCATTGGCTGCCTATGATAAAGTATATGCTGGTGACTTTAACAAATGGATTAAGTTTGCTAATTCATTAAAGTTACGTCTTGCTATTCGTATTGTTTATGCCAATCCCGAAAAAGCGAAATCAAAGGGCGAAGAGGCTATCAAGGCTGGTGTTTTTACATCTAATGAAGATAATGCATTGATTCAAGTGGATGGGTCTTCTACTGTAAATCCGCTCTATATGATTAGTCATACCTATAATGATACACGATTGGGTGCTACGATGGAATCTTACTTGAAAGGTTATAAAGATCCCAGAATGAAACTGTGGTTCTTACCATCAGAAGTTTCCGGAGGAACCGATTGCAATGGTGTGAGAAATGGTATAGCTTTTGAGGGTAATGAATACAAGGTGTTTTCTTTATTGAATGTATCGGCAAGTACTCCCATTCAGCTGATGACTGCAGCTGAAATTTACTTCTTATGTGCCGAAGCTGCTCTTCGCAAATGGGATGTAGGAGGAAAGAGTGCTCAATCATTCTATGAGGATGGAATACGCACAGCGTTTGCACAACCTATTGGTGCCAATAATGCTAAAGCCGGTGATGCTACTGAGTATATTCAAGGAACATCAATGCCAGAACCCTATGTTGATGTGAAGAATGCAGAATATAGCTATGATGCTGCAGGACAGGTGTCTGTCAGTTGGGAAGACGCTGCTGATGATGAAGACGCTTTACTTGAAAAGATTATCACTCAAAAGTGGTTGGCTTTATATCCTGACGGACAAGAGGCATGGAGTGAGTTCCGTCGGACAGGCTGTCCGCAAGTAATTCCCAACAGTATCAATTATAGTGGAGGTCATATCAATACACAAAAACAAATTGCAAGACTTCCTTATCCCACCAACATCAAATCAGATTACCCCAAGCTGTATCCAGAAGCACTTCAACAGTTGAATGGAGCAGATAATGGAGGAACAAAACTCTGGTGGGATAAGAGAACGAATAAACCTTATGAATATTAATACAATAAAAGATACGGAGATGAAAAGAAATTGTTTTATAACAGCACTCTGCTTATTAATCACTGTTATAGTTGTTGGTTGCAGCAGTTGGACTGAGGCCGATCCTGTTTCATTGCCTCAAACCCAATTTCATTCCTTAACACCCCAGCAGGAAGCAGATTTGATAAAATATAAGAATTCAGACCATAAGATATTCTTTGCATGGATGAATTACAGTCCGGCAACGTCATCAATGCAAACGCGATTGAGAGGTATTCCCGATAGTCTTGACATTGTTTCCTTCTTTACGGGATACGTTAACAACGAACAGAACAGAAGCGACGTGAAATTTTTGCAGGAACATCGGGGGACAAAAGTGTTGCTTACGATGTGGCCTGAACACTATTTCAGTACTTCTGGTGAGGGAACGAACAATCTGGATTCAATGAAAGTGTATGCTAAGAACTTAGTTGATTCCATTTTTACTTGGGGATTGGATGGCTTCGACTTGGATTATGAACCTTGGTTTGGAGGAGATGCCTACACTACAGAGATGATGCGTACATTTATTGATGTAATGAGTAAGTACATGGGGCCTAAATGTGATAAAGAATATCAGGTCAATGGCAAACATAAATTATTAGTGGTAGACGGTCAATGGCTTGACAAAGATTATGCCGATCGCTTCGATTATTTTATCGGTCAGGCTTATAATGCCGGTAGTGAGTATTCCTTAAATTATAGATTGGAGGGTAAATCACAAGACTACGGCAAGGGTTTTCCTAATGAAAAGAGGATATTCTGTGAGTGGACCAGTCAGGTTGGTAACGCTTTTGGGCATGGTGGTGTGAGCTATCAATATAAGGATGAAGAAATTCCCAGCTTATGGGGAATGGCACATTTTGCTGTAGATAAAGGAACTGCTGGCTGTGGGGCATATGTTTTACAATTTGCTTATGCCGAAGGAAATCATTTGAATAAACCTGTTCCACCTAATAATTACTTCTATGCACGACAGGCAATTCAGATCATGAATCCTGCCGGAAGTGGAAAGAAATGAAGACTTATTAATATTTTACTTTGATAGAAATGAAAACCATATTTAATCCAATAATACTGTTAATGGTTCTGAGTATAGGAATATTCTCGGCCTGTAACGAAGATGTTTCTGTAGACTCCATTTATATAACAGCGGCAGAGAACACGCCGATAACGAACTTTTCAGCTAAAAAGACAGGTGATGCACTGGGTATTACGATTTCAAGTGCATTGATAGCTAAGTCTGATATAGAGGGAGAGTTGCTTGTTGAAAATGCTTTGGTGGCAAGCTATAACAGTGCTCATGGTGAAGATTACCAATCATTGCCTAATGGAGTTTGTGAGCTTTCCGACACTCATGTCAAGATTGTAAATGGTAATTATCGTTCAGAAGCGGTTAAGTTAGTCGTAAAAGACATTGAAGCTTTGAAAAAAGGAGTAAACTATCTTGTGCCCATTCGCTTGGTGAGCAACGCTAAGAGATATCCTGTCCTGCCGGGAAGTGATGTGCTTTACGTTGTTATCAACAGGACACTATTGATGAATGTGCCTAAGTTCAACGGTGAGAACTATTTCAAAGTGAATTTCAAGGACAATGATGTCAGCAAATTCCAAAACCTTGATGCGTTTACCATTGAGGCACGTGTGAGCATGTGGGAATTCCCGAAATACTATGGTGGAAACCTCATGGGCATCATCGGCTTCCCTGAAAGTGAGAATATAGAGAAAAGTGCTTGGCTCTTTGTTGATGGGACTCCAGACCGTGTGGGCGGAGCCGGTAATGTTCCGGTATTTATGTTCGGTGTTAAACAATGGAGTGTTTATGCCGGTAAGTTGGGCTTCACGTTGGCAAAGAACGAGTGGTATCATGTCGCAGGAGTATTCTCCAACAACAAACTGCTGCTCTATATTGATGGTATCTTGTTTGCAGAAGCCGAGTATAAAAAGAAAGTTTCATTCACTGAAAACTTCTATATTGGTGCTGCACCAGGCGTGCAAGACGGCTTCTTCCTGAAAGGTTCCGTCAGCGAAGCACGTCTTTGGACAAGGGCATTAACCGCAGCAGAACTACGCAACCCCTTGCATCGCTGCTTTGTTGAAGTAGACAGTAAAGGGTTGGAAGGTTATTGGAAGCTGGATGACATGTCGGATAATTGTAAAGACTATACGGGACATGGGCATACAGCTGTAAAAGGCGGAGAAGGCAAAATAGAATGGATAAAGGAAGTTCCTTGCCCATAAAGGATTTTATATCCTTATGATATCTGTTACAAAGAGTCGGGTGTTCTGTGCAAACGCCCGGCTCTTTATTTTTTACTAACACGTCATCTTTCGTTTCAAACGACAGGTTGTTCTCTTGTTTTTTCCTTCTTTCAAGTGGGCAGCTTGGCATTCAAAAGGGAATGTTTTGTGCTTCCTGCGCGGCGGGTTTCTTCTGTTCAGTTATGTAATCTGCCTTATCTTACGCTGCAATCTGACCCATTTTGCGTTGCAACTTGACTCACTTTACACCGCCATTTGCGTCATTTGACGTTGTCATCTGCGTCATTTCATGCGCTGAAATGCGTCATATTGCAATGTAATCAGACATAAAATGGTGTCACCTTTCAGTGTAATCTATGCCTCTACTCGCTTTGCATAGTAAAATATATTATCTAAATCGGCTCTTTGCAAAGATTGAAATCAGAGTTCACTTTGTATCTTGTCGTGGAACTGCGTGATGATATCAAGCATGTCGTCAGGCAGATACGAGTAGGCTTTTTCTATCATTTCTTCGGGAATTTCATAGTAGGCTTCGGCAATAGAACCACATATAGCAGCCTTCGTATCAGTGTCTCCACCGGCAGCAACTGCCTTGCGGATGGCGTCTTCAAAGTTCTGACTTTCAAGGAAACAACTGATGGCATAGGGCACGGTTTCATTGCATAGTCCGTCGAAATGCCCCTCACTGCCAATCTTATAGATATTGCGAAGCGGAGTCATGTGATAGCCGAAGTTGCGCCTGACCGCACTCTCTATCTCGTCTTTTGTGATACGACACGTGCGAAGCCAATAGATGAGCGTGCCCACACACTGTGCACCATTGATGCCATCGGGGTGGTTATGCGTCACGACTGCACTCTCTTTTGCCTCGTTCAACACCTCTTTATATTCGTCAAAAAGCCAGCCGACAGGACTCACGCGCATGGCCGAACCATTGCCACTGCTGCCATATGGTTGCGGATTGTCACTCTCAACCCACAATTCAAACTTGTCTCCATAGCCTCCCATTGGTGTCGGATAGCGTCGGCACCAGTCATGAAGCGCTGTGCCGTAAGGCTTGTGATTGAGTATCGCATCAGCAATAGCTACGGTGCAAATCGTGTCATCCGTGAAGTCACAATCAGGCGTAAAAAGTTCAAACTCGGGTTTTGTTTGCTTCGAAAACTCAAAGCGTGAGCCGATAATATCTCCTATAATTGCTCCAAGCATGGTGTTAAGGTTAGTCAGAAATAAAGAATGTTACAGGGTCATGGCCCTTTTCCGTGGTCTCACCGAGAATCGAACTCGGATCTAATCTTTAGGAGAGACTTGTTCTATCCATTGAACTATGAGACCCCACTTCGTGCTATTGTTTATGCAAAGATGTTGCCAACGAGTGCAGAGAAAGCTTGCTTTCAATTTGCCGAGTGCAGCTATATCTTATGCAAAGGTACAATAATTTGAAGAAAAACAAAGTGAAAAAGAAGAAAAACTATGCTTTTATTATCAATTCAGAGAACCTGACATAGTTTAGGAGCAGAGTCAACCAGCAAGTGCAAAAAGAATTGATATTCTGATAAAACAGTATCTTTTGGGGAAGAATGTTTAATACTTCTCTTGCTGATAGACTCTTCTTTGTTGGTAAATAAATCGTAAATTTGGCGATTTTAAGGCCTATGACGGCTTTTATATCAAAAAAAAGTAGTAAATTAGCACCCTTGAAAAAGACCAGAAAATCGCTTAGAACGAGAATAAACGGCCTTTAGGACGTTTTTTCTCTTCTTTGTAGTTTGTAGTTAATTGCAAAATAATAACAATCAATAGTATCAATGGACGAAAATCAGACAATTGACAATGACAGAATTTTGAAAATCAACATTGAGGAAGAAATGAAGTCTTCTTACATCGACTATTCTATGTCGGTGATTGTAGCTCGTGCGCTTCCGGATGTCAGAGACGGTTTCAAACCTGTTCATCGTCGTATTCTTTACGGTATGCTGGGTATCGGCAATACCAGTGACAAACCTTATAAGAAGTGTGCCCGCGTAGTAGGTGAGGTGCTCGGTAAGTATCACCCGCATGGTGACTCTTCGGTCTATGGTGCCCTTGTTCGCATGGGCCAGGACTGGAATATGCGCTATACGCTGGTCGACGGACAGGGTAACTTCGGCTCTATTGACGGTGACTCGCCTGCTGCCATGCGTTACACGGAGTGCCGACTCAGTAAGATGGGTGAGCACGTTATGGACGACTTGGAGAAGGATACCGTAGACATGGCCAACAACTTCGATGATACGCTCATTGAACCGAGTGTCATGCCGACGAAGATTCCTAATCTTCTGGTCAATGGTGGAAACGGTATCGCCGTGGGTATGGCTACCAATATACCGACTCACAACCTTAGAGAGGTGATTGATGGTTGCTGTGCTTACATTGATAATCCCGATATTGAGCTTGATGGATTGATGCAGTATATCAAGGCACCTGACTTCCCGACCGGTGCATATATATATGGTATACAGGGTGTTCGTCAGGCTTATGAGACCGGACGTGGCCGTATTGTGATGCGTGCCAAGGCCGAAATCGAAAGTGATGAAAGCCATGACAAGATTGTTGTGACCGAGATTCCTTATGGCGTTAATAAGCAGTTGCTGATTGAAAACATAGCCGATCTCGTGAAAGAGGGTAGGATTGACGGTATCAGCAATGCTAATGATGAGTCGGGTCGACAGGGAATGCGCATTGTGATTGATGTGAAACGCGATGCCAATGCCAATGTTATTCTGAACAAACTCTTCAAGATGACCGCTTTGCAGAGCTCATTCTCTGTGAACTGTATTGCCCTTGTAAAGGGTCGCCCACGCCTGTTGAGTCTGAAAGAATGCGTGAAGTATTTCGTGGAGCATCGTCATGATGTGACTATTCGTCGTACGAAATATGATTTGAAGAAGGCTCAGGAGCGTGCTCATATCCTTGAAGGACTGATTATAGCCTGCGATAATATCGATGAAGTTGTGCACATTATCCGTGCCAGCAAGACTCCGGCTGACGCACAGCGTAATCTGGAAGAGCGTTTCAATCTTGACGAATTGCAGAGCAAGGCCATTGTTGATATGCGCTTGAGTCAGTTGACAGGTCTGCGCATGGACCAGTTACATGCAGAGTATGAGGAGCTTGAACGCCAGATAGCTTACTTCCAACAGATACTTGATGACCCCGAATTGTGTAAGAAGGTGATGAAGGATGAACTGAATGAAGTAAAGGATAAATATGGCGACGAGCGTCGTACGGAAATCAAATATTCAAGCGAAGAATTCAATCCAGAGGACTTCTATCCAAATGATCCGGTAGTGATTACCGTGAGCCACATGGGATATATCAAGCGCACTCCGCTGAGTGAGTTCCACGAACAGGCTCGTGGTGGAGTGGGAGCAAAGGGTGCCCGTCATCGCGAACAGGACTTTACAGAGTTCATTTATCCTGCAACCATGCATCAGACGATGCTCTTCTTCACGAAGAAGGGACGCTGCTACTGGTTGAAGTGCTTTGAAATTCCTGAGGGAGACCGCAACAGTAAGGGTCGCGCTATACAGAATATGCTCAATATTGAAAGCGATGATGCCATCAATGCTATCCTTCGTTTGACAACATTGACCGATGAAATATTCAATAACAGCCATTATGTTATCTTCGCTACCAAGAACGGAACCGTGAAGAAAACAAGTCTTGAAGCTTATAGTCGTCCGCGTGCTAATGGTGTCATTGCTATTAATATAGCTGATGGAGACGAAGTTGTTGATGTTCGTTTGACTAATGGACGGAATGAACTGATCATGGCAAACCGCAATGGTCGTGCAGTGAGATTCAATGAAAATACCATTCGTACGATGGGCCGAACAGCAACTGGTGTACGTGGTATGCGCCTTGATGGTGGCGACGATGAGGTTGTAGGCATGGTGACAGTCAATGAAGCTGAGACCGAAACAGTAATGGTAGTGAGTGAGCAGGGCTATGGAAAGCGTAGCCAGGTTGAAGACTATCGTGTCACAAACCGTGGCGGTAAGGGTGTCAAGACACTGGCGATAACCGAGAAGACAGGTCGACTTGTCAGCATTAAGAACGTTACCGATGAAAACGACTTGATGATTATCAACAAGAGTGGCATTGTAATTCGCCTTGCTGTTGCTGATGTTCGCGTCATGGGACGCGCCACACAGGGAGTCCGTCTCATTAATCTGGCCAAGAAGAATGGTGTCATTGCCAGTGTCTGTAAAGTGATGAGTTCAGAACTTGAGGCCACGGTTGAAGAAGAAAGTCGTGCACAATGGGCCAACAAGTCAGAAGAAATCAAGAAAGATACCCAGGCCGAAGCAAGCGAAAGTGCGAAAGATGCACCGCTCGTTGACTTTGAAGACGACAACAAGGAAGAATAATAAACCTTTTAATAATGAATAGAATATGAAAAAATTAATGATTGCAGCTGTGATGTTGCTAACCACATCAGCAGCTTTTGCCGGTGACAGTGAGCCTTTGAAAGCCATACTCAAGGCAAAGACCTATGCTGAAGCACAGGAATTGGTGAAGGCTAATCTGAACCAACTTGCCAATGATGCAGAGAAGGCTAAGGCTTATAATAAGCTTGTAGACCTTTCTATGGAGAAGGTTTCTAAGGAGCAGGCTACGATTACTTCCAATCAGATGGCCAAGCAGTTTGGACAGGGAAAGGAAGCAGCTTATGATACCTTGGGTTTCAACAAAGCTGTCTATGATGCCATTAATGACGCCATGTTTTGCAACGAGTACGATCAGAAGCCAAACGAAAAGGGAAAGGTAAAGCCTAAGTTTGAGAGCAATAATGCCAATCGTCTTTATGGTTTACGTCCCAATCTGATTAATGCCGGTCAAGCTGCAGGCCAGCAGAACAATCAGGCTGAAGCCTTGAAGTTCTTCGGTATGTATGTGGAGAGTGCCGTTAATCCTCTGTTTAACAGCATTGATAAGAGTAAAAATCCCGATACTTACTTAGGTGAAGTGGCTCGTGTAGCCGGTGTTTACGCTTTCCAGGCAAAGAATATGGACCTCGCCAACAAGTATGTTGACGTGGCAATGAAGGATACTGCTGCTTATAAAGATGCTTTGAACCTGAAGCTTTACATTATGCAGCAGGGCTTGAAGACCAAGGAAGATTCTGTTCAGTATGTCAACAAGTTGAAAGATCTCTATGCAAAGGATACCAATAACGAGCAGATTTTCTCTAATTTGGTAACCATGTACGGTGGTCTGAAGATGACCGCTGAACAGGATAAAGTGTTGAGTGACAAGTTGGCTGCTGACCCAACGAATGCTCTGGCATGGGCACTTAAAGGGCAGATCTATATGAATTCCAACAAGCCTGAAGAGGCAGTAGACTGCTTCAAGAAGTCAGTTGCAAAGGATGGAAAGAATGTTATCGTTCTCACTTACCTTGGTTTCTGTCTCAATGCCCAGGCAGCTAAAGACGGAGTAAGCAAGGCTGACCAACAAAAACTCTACAAAGAGAGCGAAGGCTACCTTGAGCAGGCACGCAGCCTTGACCCTAACAGGGAAAAGGCTAACTGGAGTTATCCACTCTATGCCGTTTACTATAGCCTCTATGGTGCTGCAGACAGCCGTACCAAAGAGATGGAAGGTCTGAATAAATAATATTCTTTAATAAGGGGGATAGTGTGTGGTTTAGACCATGGCACTATCCTTTTTTCTTTCTTCTCCTTTATGAAGCGTTATCTTATCTTATCTTATCTTGTTTTCAGCATGGTTGTTTCGTTGCCATGTGTAGGGCAGGATGCCCGAAACACAGCAAAGAAATTGAATGCAGGTATAGACAGGCAATTAGGTAATCTGCCCTCTGTTCAGTCTGATACGGTAGCCTATTATAAGGCAATTGTACAGTTGATGAAAGATGCGGTGATATGCGATCACTTTGATGCAGCGGCAGATAAGAAAGGCAGAAGCAATCCCCGTTATCGCAATTCCAATCATAAGCGGCTGTCAGCTTACCTCCCTATGTTGGTTGATGCAGGCATGTATCAGTACGGGTTGCGCAAGAATGACGAGGCAATGCAGATATTCAAGCTCTATCTTGATTGCGTAGACAGTCCTCTTTTCCATGATAAAGACAATAACAGAGGCTTTGTTGCTTATTATGTAAGCCTGCTTTCTTATGGAAAAGAGAATTTCGCAGAAGCTGAGCGCTATGCTGATGTGGCTTTGAAAGATGCCAATTACGCTAAAGATGCTGCCGAAATCAAGATCAATTGCATGAAGACTCATCTCTATACGGATGTGGATTCTGCCAAATATATCACTGCACTGACAGCACTTCACGACATGGCACCAACCAATGATGTGTATTTCAAGATGCTGATAGACTACTATGCCGGTTTGAAAGACAGGCAGCAGCAATTGTATGAATTTGCTGCAGATGAGATATTGAAGCATCGTGACAACAAGCGTGCATGGGCCTTGAAAGGTGAGATTGAGATACAGGAACGGAAATGGGATGATGCAATTATGAGTTTCAAGCGGGCCGTGACATTGGACAGTACCTATGTTCAGGCGGTCTATGATGTTGGAATTTGCTATGTTTCCAAAGCCGAAGAATTGCGTGACAGTCTTGAGAGTGAGCGGAGAAGATTAGCTAAAAAAGACGTAAACCGCATAAAGGAACTCTATCAAACAGCACGGACTTGGCTGCTTCAAGCGTCAGTGCTCGATGAAAAACAGCAGATTGTAGAATGGAAAAAAATACTCAATGAGGTAGATAAAGTTTTAGGATTACAAACGAAATGAAGAAAATTCTTATTTGTGTGTTCATCTGTTTACCGCTGATAGCATGGGGACAGAAGAAGACGATGACCCAAGTCAAAGACTATATCAAGAGCGGAAAGAATCTCGATAAGGCCGAAAAGCTGATGACCGACTTACTCAATGACTCGTCATCTCGGGGTAATGAAAAGGTATGGCTATTGCTTTTCGAGTCTCAGCGCAAACAATATGATCAAGGAAACGAAAAGCTTTATCTGAAAGAAAAATATGACACAACGGCTCTTTTCCTTGTGGGAAAGCGCATGTTTGATACGCTCGAAGGCCTTGATTCGCTCGACAGGCTTCCTGATGCACGTGGAAAGGTGAAGCTGAAATATCGTGACCGTAGTGCAGAACTGCTGAACATATACCGTCCCAACTTGTTCAATGGTGGTGTGTTCTTTATGAAAAAGCACGATTTCTCACGTGCCTATGATTTTTTCGATACTTATATCAACAGTGCTGTAAAGCCAATGTTTGCCCGCTATCAATATGCAGAGCGTGACAAGCGATTGCCCGAAGCTGCTTATTGGGCCAGCTATTGTGGCTATAAATTGGAGAAACCGCAGCTCACTTTGCGTCATACTTACCAGGCATTGAAGGACTCTGTGCATCTGCCTTACATGTTACAGTATCTCTCCGAGACTTATAAATTGGAGAAAGACACGGCACGTTATGTGCAGACGCTAAAGGACGGCTTCTCTAAATATCCCAAATTCCCCTTCTTTTTCCCGCGACTGATAGATTATTACAGCCATATCGGTGCTTACGATGAGGCCATGAAGTCGTGTGATGAGGCACTGCAGACAGACTCTGTCAATACACTTTTCCGTTATGCCAAAAGCTCTTTGCTGTTGACAATGGGGCGTTATAAGCAGAGTTTTGCTATCAGTAAGGCGCTGATAGCCGAGAATGATACGCTTGCTGATGCCTATCTGAATGCTGGCTTGGCTTTGTTCGATCAGGCTGTCGAATTGGATAAGAAGACACAGTCTGGCTCAAAAAAGTATAATCAGATACTTGAACTGTATAGAAAAGCCATGCCTTATTTAGAGAAATATCGTGCCATGGCACCTGACCAGAAGGATAAATGGGCATTGCCTCTATATACAATATATCTGAATTTGAATATGGGCAAGCAGTTTGATGAAATAGATAAGTTGATATGAAGATAGAAAATATAATCCATAAGTTAGGCATTCAGCTCAATGAAATGCAGCAGGCGGCCATGGAAGCCATGTTGAATGGAAAGGACAATATGATAGTCTTGTCGCCTACCGGCTCTGGAAAGACCCTGTCTTATCTATTGCCTCTGACACAGTTGCTCGATGCCCAATCCGATGAAGTGCAGGCTGTTGTCGTGGTTCCAGGTCGTGAATTGGCCCAACAGTCGGCCACAGTGCTGAAGGATATGGGCTCCGGTCTGCGTGGAATGGCATGCTATGGTGGCCGTGCTGCAATGGATGAGCATCGCCGTTTGCGTGAAGTGAAACCACAGATTGTATTTGCAACGCCCGGCCGACTCAACGATCATCTTGATAAGGGCAATCTCCTTGCATCGGATATCCGCTTTCTTATCCTCGACGAATTCGACAAATGTCTTGAAATGGGCTTTCATGATGAGATGCAGGCACTGATGAGTAAGGTGCCCAAAGAGGTCAGAAGCATACTTCTTTCGGCCACTCCTGCAGAGGAACTTGGCGACCAGAAGATAGTCAACAGCTGTTTCAAGGTGCTCAATTTCCTACCCGAGGCAGAGCAGGTGCCTGACCGTGTGCATATATATAAGGTGGAAAGTCCGACGAAAGACAAACTCGAAACGCTGCAACAACTGTTGCTTTCATTTGGCGGACAGAGCACAATCGTCTTCTTGAACTATCGTGATTCCGTCGAACGGACGGCAAATTTCCTGATAGAAGCAGGTTTCTGTGTGAGTTTCTTCCATGGAGGCATGGAGCAGAAACAGCGTGAAGCCTCTCTCTATCGCTTCTCGAACGGCAGTGCGAACATCTTAGTCAGCACAGATCTTGCATCGCGTGGCCTTGATATTCCCGATATAGACAATATCGTCCACTATCATATTCCGGAGAGTGAAGACGGCTATATCCACCGTGTTGGGCGCACTGCGCGTTGGGACAAGCAGGGAAGGGCTTTCTTCATCCTGAATAGTCAGGAGCAGATACCAGCCTATGTGGATGCCGAAGTCGAAGACTATGCCGTCTCGGATGCCCCGCTTCGCCCGGCACTTCCAAGGAATATTACACTTTATATCGGTAAGGGAAAGAAAGACAAAGTGAGCAAGGCAGATATCGTCGGCTTTCTCTGTAAGAAGGGAGGCCTGCGTGCTGATGAGATAGGCCGTATTGATGTGAACGACCGTTACGCCTATGCTGCCGTTGCAAGAGATAAGGCTAAACAGGTGTTACGCCTTACGAAAGGCGAGAAGATCAAAGGTATCAGAACCGTGGTTGAGGAGGTTCGCTGATATTGTGAAATGCTGTTGCAGGATGATTTGAAAGTCGTTGATAGTCAACTTGTTGCATGTGTACGTCTGAAATGACGCATTTTGCCGTGTAAAGTGCCTTATTTCAGCGCCTGAGTTGCGTCACTTTACAGTGTAAGATGACTCATCTTGCAGCTTGAAGTGATGTGCTATGGAAGATGAGGTCTGCGCAATGGTTATTTTAGCAAAAGGTAATTACTTCTTAATAAAATAGTTGAATTCGGCAGAATAGCTGTAAAATAATGAGAAATAATTTGCTTTTTTGAAAATAAAGGCGTACATTCGCATTTGTAAAACTAATGATATCACGCATTAACAGAACTTAAAATTTTAATCAGATGAAGAAGTATAACTTTAATGCAGGCCCCTCAATGCTTCCCCGCGAAGTAGTAGAAAACACCGCAAAACAACTCCTTGATTTCAACGGAAGCGGTCTTTCACTGATGGAAATCAGTCACCGTGCAAAGGATTTTCAGCCTGTTGTAGATGAATGTGTAGCCCTTTTCAAGGACTTGTTGAGCATTCCTGACGGATATTCTGTCATCTTCTTAGGGGGTGGAGCATCGTTGCAGTTCATGCAGATACCGGCTAACTTCCTCATCAAGAAGGCTGCTTATGTGAATTCTGGTGTATGGGCAAAGAAAGCCATGAAAGAGGCGAAACTCTTCGGAGAGGTTGTAGAGGTGGCTTCTTCTGCCGCTTCCAATTACACGTTCTATCCTAAGAATTTCGAGTCAGATGTACCGTCTGACGTTGACTATCTGCACATCTGCTCGAACAATACGATTTATGGTACCGAGTATCGCAAGGACTTTGATGTCAAAATTCCTTTGATTGCCGACATGAGTTCGGATATAATGAGTCGTCCGGTTGACGTTTCCAAGTATAACGCTATCTATGCAGGTGCGCAGAAAAACATAGCCATGGCCGGTGTGACCGTCATCATCTTGAAAGACGAGGCCTTGGGAAAAGCTCCGCGTGAACTTCCCACAATGATAGATTACCGCACACATGTTGAAAAGGGATCTATGTTTAATACTCCTCCCGTTGTACCTGTCTATTCAATGCTTGAGAACCTGCGTTGGCTGAAGAAACATGGTGGAGTAGAGGCTGCCGACAAGCGTGCTCATGAGCGTGCTGAAGCACTTTATGCCGAAATTGACCGCAACAAGCTCTTCAAGGGCACGGTTGAAGAGGCTTCACGCTCTGTGATGAACATTTGTTTTGTCATGAACGAAGGCTATGAAGCGCTTGAAAAACCATTCCTTGACTTCGCTACAGAGCGTGGCATGGTAGGCATCAAGGGACATCGTTCTGTGGGTGGTTTCCGTGCAAGTTGTTATAATGCGCAGACCATGGAGGGTGTGAATGCACTCATACAGACCATGAGAGACTTTGAAGCACAGCATTAATTGAAATCTTACTTGTAGGGCGGACGTCGTTTCCGCCCTATGACATACTAAATCAAATGACTATGAAAGTATTGGTTGCAACCGAAAAACCTTTTGCAGCTGCAGCTGTTGAAGGCATTAAGAAAGAAGTGGAAAGTGCAGGACATGAGTTGGTTCTGCTCGAAAAATATACGGAGAAAGCTCAGCTTCTCCATGCCGTGAAAGACGCAGATGCCATGATTATCCGTTCAGATAAGGTTGACGCAGAGGTTCTTGACGCTGCCGAGAAGTTGCAGATTGTTGTCCGTGCGGGTGCAGGTTACGATAATATCGACTTGAAAGCAGCCACTTCGCATCATGTAGTGGCAGAGAACACACCGGGACAGAACTCTAATGCTGTTGCCGAATTGGTGTTTGGAATGCTCGTAATGGCTGTACGCAACTTCTATAATGGCAAGTCTGGCACGGAATTGAAAGGCAAGCGCCTTGGCATTCTGGCTTTCGGTAATGTGGGACGCAATGTTGCTCGCGTGGCCAAAGGCTTCGGAATGGAGGTCTATGCCTATGATGCTTTCTGTCCGGCTGATGTCATTGAGGCTGCCGGTGTGCATGCTTGTAAGAGCCAGAATGAACTCTTTGAGAGCTGCGATATCGTGAGTTTGCATATTCCTGCAACGCCCGAGACACTTAAAAGTATTGGCTATCAGTTGGTCAATAAGTTGCCGAAAGGCGGTGTTCTTATCAATACAGCTCGCAAGGAAGTTATCAATGAAGACGAATTGTTAAAGTTGTTGGCCGATAGAACCGACCTGAAATACGTCACGGATATCATGCCTGACGCCGATGCTGCATTCAAGAAGCTTGAAGGTCGCTATTTCTCTACGCCCAAGAAAATGGGTGCACAGACTGCCGAGGCTAACATTAATGCCGGTATAGCAGCTGCAAAGCAGATCAATGCTTACTTTGCTGACGGTTGCACAAAGTATCAAGTGAATAAATAAAGCAAAGAATTGACCATATCCTCCCAGGTCTTTTGTGGCATGACAAAAGGCTTGGGACATTTTGTTTAACCCTATTTCCAATATTTGTTTACTATGGTAAAAATCAAACCTTTCAAGGGATTGCGTCCTCCTCAGGCGCTCGTTGAGTTCGTAGAAAGTCGTCCTTACGATGTCTTAAGTTCTGAAGAAGCACGCAAGGAAGCCGGAACCAATGAGAAAAGTCTTTATCATATCACCCGACCTGAAATCAATTTCCCTGTAGGTACTGACGAACACGACCCTCGGGGCTATGAAAGTGCTGCCGAACAATTTGCAGAATTCCAGCAGAAAGGCTGGCTTATGCAGGACGAAAAGGAGCAATATTACATCTATGCACAGTCAATGAACGGTAAAACTCAATATGGGTTGGTTGTCGGGGCTAGCGTTTCAGACTATATGTCGGGTGTAATCAAGAAGCATGAACTGACTCGTCGCGAGAAAGAAGAAGACAGAATGAAGCATGTCCGTGCCTGCAATGCCAACATGGAACCGGTCTTTCTGGCCTATCCGGACAATGAAGTGCTCGATAAACTGCTTTGCCGTTACGCGCAGAACAAGCCCGAATACGACTTCATAGCACCCATTGACGGCTTTCATCATCAGTTCTGGGTGGTCAGTGATGATGCAGATATCGCCACCATTACAGCTGAATTTAACCGTATGCCCAATCTTTATATCGCCGACGGACACCATCGTTCTGCTGCAGCAGCACTTGTCGGAGCAGAGAAAGCACAGCAAAATCCGAACCATACAGGCTGTGAAGCTTATAATTACTTTATGGCGGTATGCTTTCAGACCAGTCAGTTGACGGTATTAGACTATAACCGTGTGGTGAAAGATCTCAATGGAATGTCGGCCGAAGCCTTTCTACATGCACTCGAAAAGAACTTCATCGTCACCTTGAAAGGCCATGAAGACTATCGTCCTCAAGAGCTACACGAGTTCTCACTTTACCTTGACAAGCAGTGGTATAGTTTGAAGGCAAAGGCCGGGACATACAATAATAATGATCCTATCGGCGTTTTAGATGTAGACATCTCCAGCAGATTAATCCTCGATGAACTGCTTGGCATCAAGGATTTACGGTCAGACAAGCGCATAGATTTCGTTGGAGGATTGCGTGGTTTGCAGGAACTGCGTCGCCGAGTGGACAGCGGTGAGATGCAAATGGCTTTGGCCTTGTATCCTGTCAGCATGCAGCAGATTATGGATATTGCCGACAGTGGTAAGATTATGCCACCCAAGGCAACTTGGTTTGAGCCTAAGTTGCGCAGTGGATTAGTAATCAATAAATTGGAATAAAGAGTGGAAGACCAATATCATACAATTTCAGAAAACATCGTAGGCGAGGGATATTACACCGAGAAGCGGAGTAAGTTCCTCGCTTTTGCGCATCATGTTGAAACGGTAGAAGAGGTGAAAAGCATTGTTTCTGCCTATCGCAAGCAGTATTATGACGCCCGACATTGCTGCTATGCTTACATGCTTGGCCCGGAACAAAAGGCATTTCGTGCCAATGATGATGGCGAACCGAGTTCTACTGCGGGTAAACCTATCCTCGGACAAATCAACAGTGCGGGGCTGACTGATATTCTTATTGTGGTTGTCCGCTATTACGGAGGCGTGAATTTAGGCACAGGCGGACTGATTGTTGCTTATCGAACGGCTGCTGCAGATGCCATTGCCAATGCCACAATTGAAGTGAGACAAGTGGAAGAAACCATTAAATATGACTTCACATATCCTATGATGAATGATGTCATGCGCATTGTGAAAGAAATGCAGCCGCAGGTGGTTGACCAGCAGTTTGATAACACTTGCAGCATCACCTTGCGCATCCGTAAGCGTGAGGCCGAGCAATTGAGGAGCCGACTCAACAAGCTTTCATTTGAATGATGAATGTATAATGTCTGTTAAATCCGTGTTTTCAGTCTTTTTTTCATGAGTTTCTTTCATCTTTTTTCATTACTTTTGCATTGCAATTCAGGAAGATTGGCAGAGTGACCGAATGCGCTGGACTCGAAATCCGGTATACGCTTTCCGCGTATCGGGGGTTTGAATCCCTCATCTTCCGCTTGATTTGAAGAAATATAACCGCTGCAGGAATGAGTCTTTGCAGCGGTTCTTTTGTCTGTAGAAGACACTGATGCTCCTTCGTGGTGCTTTACTTTTCACGGCATCTCCGTTTGATGATTATTCTTTACAAATGCCTTTCAGAGATTAACGTATTTGAAAAAGAAAACCATTTCGTTGGAAATACGCGAGTTTTGAGCCTTTGAAGCAACCGCTTGATATACAGAGTGTTGGAGCTGTTAGCCTTATTTTGAACGCTGTTCTGCTGTAAAACAGATGGTGACTTGCGTCAGATTAGCGTGTGAAGTGACTCAAATCACCCTTTAACCTGAGTCAAAACAGCATGCAATTTGGTGCATATTACAAGCTGATTTGCCTGATTTTGTCTTCGAAGTAGCCCGAAAAAAGGTTTCCGTCTCTGCTATTTGTGACAATAATCGCTGGATAATCGTTTCTTGATTTCTATTTGCACAGAAATCAGAGGCACTTTTTTCTGCAATTAATTCTTACAAAACAACCCTTTATCATGCTGTTTCCTCTTTCTTTTCCCGACGCTGACAGCGTATTTTCCAACCGCTCCAGAGGCACCATAGTATGGCAAGTCCGATGATGAAAATATAGAGAACATTGCCTATTCCGAGGAAGGTATAGATGCGTCCTGTGTGGATTTCAAGGCTAAGGTTGCGCAACGACATGGGCAGCTTCTGCATGGTTACGGGCATTTCAATGCTCTTGCAGCCTGTGTTATAGTCGACTACATACTCATATTTGCCGAAATCATTGCTGTAACCCGCAATGGCATGGTCGCTGATAGGTATGCCTTTGGGCGCTTGGGCAGGGCCATGTGTGAAGTAATCTGCAATGATATCCGTAGTGCGGTCCCATATATACATGCCACTGAACGAGCCAATCAGCCAGTAACCATTTTCATCTTGTGTCTCAACATTGATGCCCATGACGCTCACAGGAGGTTGATGTGTAATGGGGTGGGGCGTGGCCTGCAGGTCTTTAAGCGTGAAGAAACCGTTAGAACTGTAAAGAAGCCAGTCGCCTTGTGCTGCATCATACCGCAGTGAACGCAGTTGGTCGTTCCAGCTATTGTTGCTGTCCATCACCGAAAATGGCAGGGCCGGCACCCTTCCCGAAGCGATGGCAAGCAATGCAGGAGGGCGCAAAAGCCACCCTGTGACACAGAGAAACACGGTGAAAACAATGCTTATCCGTCCGATGTGATTGTGCCATGAGCCTGCTTTCTGATACAGATGAATCTTCTTCCCCCACTTGGGATGCACCCAGTAGATAATGCCTGTGAGAACAAGAAAAATGAGAATGAGGGCTATGAAGTCTACAAAAAGCACACCGAAGAAGCCAAACAGTTCGCCACTATGCAGTAGCCATACGGTGCGGAAAAGCGACACTTTGCCGTCATTGTTGATTGCAGGACGGAGCATGATGCGTTGAAACTGCCGGTAAGGTGGGGTGCTGAGATAGACGAAAGAGCGTCCGGTGATGAGCAAAGAGTCGCCTCTTGTTGTGATATCACTTAGTTTTTCGTGATTGCCGATGGGCAGATTGATGCTTTCCCAGCGGTTTCCTATGAGTTCGTATAGTCCGTATTGTCCTGCAGTAAAGACTCTTCCAGAAGGCATAAAGGCCATTCCACGCACGTTTCTGAAGTCGGCTCCGCTCGGCAGTCCTTGATTGAAATCATTGAACGACCTGGCTGTGCTGTCGGTTTGCCATATTCCTGCGTTTCCATAAAGGAGCACTTTGTCGTGCCATTTCACGGTGCCGCGAAGAAGTCCACGGTTCCATTGGCTATATTGATAGCTTTCGGGAAGATACGATCTGCTGATATTGATGTCGCTGAATAGGGCAGGATGGTTGAGCACAAGCCCTGAAAGACAAAACATGAGCAGGAAGAAGCTGAGCAGAATGCCCAGCCATTTATGATGTTTATGCCATGTGGTCTTTTTCATTTCCTATGGAATTAAATGCTGCTAAGACTGCAAAGTTACAATGTTTTTCGTTATTCAAGCATGTTTCTGTGTTGTATTTATCCTCTGTTTCAATATTTTTTACGGGGTTGTCTTACTTTAAATTAAATGTTGTTCTGTCGCTTACGATGAGAGTTAATAAGGCTTAAATGTGATTGCTTTTATTTGTTTGCTTGACTTTTTTACGTATCTTCGCATCGAAGACGATATATGTAACAGGCTGACACGTAAGAATTTCAGAGACAACAGGCGATATGTGGCTGTTGATGTGATACTTTTCGGTGTATTAAATGTGAACAAGAAATAAAATATAATCATTCAGAATAGCGTATTATGGCATTCGAACAATTGAAATTAAGTAGTCAGATTTGCTTTCGACTCTATTCGGCAAGCAGGCTCGTAACGCAGACGTATAAGCCGTTTCTCGACAAACTGGGGATTACATATCCGCAGTATTTGGTGCTGATGGTGCTTTGGGAGACCGACAATCAGCCTGTTAATGACATTGCACATAAGCTGCTTTTGGAGACCAACACGGTGACGCCGCTCATTCAGCGCATGGAGAAAATGGGATTGGTCATCCGTACAAAAGGCATCGTTGATACGCGACAGCGCATCGTTTCATTGACCAAGGAAGGAAAAGCCATGGAGAAAGAGGCTGCTAAAGTGCCTGCCTGTATGCTTGAACATTTCGCTGATTGCGGACTGAAGAAAGAAGAAGTGTTCCGATTGGTGCCACTTCTTGATGAGGTAATCAACAGATTGAAAGACCATACAAAAGATGATTTTACAACTTCTAAAACTAAAAAATAAGTAAAAAGATGAAAAGATTTCTCGTAGTATTCTTGGCTTTTGTTGCCTTGACAGCATCAGCACAGAGCGATGTTTACGGCTTTAAGGTGGCCGATGAAAATAATAAGGAAGTGGAATTGGGACAGTGGAAAGGTAAGGTGTTGTTGATTGTCAACACGGCAACGAAATGCGGTTTCACACCCCAGTATAAGGAACTTGAGGCCTTATATCAGAAGTATCAGGCAGAAGGTTTCTGCATTTTGGATTTCCCATGCAATCAATTTGGACAGCAGGCACCTGGCAGTGCGGCAGAGATACATCAGTTCTGCACGGCGAATTTTGATGTTCATTTTCCTCAGTTTGCCAAGATTGAGGTGAATGGTCCCCATGAAAGTCCGCTCTATTCTTATTTGAAGCGAGAGGCGGGTTTCGTGGGTTTCGGCTTTGGAAAGAAAGCAGAATTCATGGATAAAATGCTCAAGAAGAGCGATCCTATGTATGCTTCGAAGCCGGATATCAAGTGGAATTTCACGAAATTCCTTATCAATAGGAAAGGTAAAGTGATAGCACGTTTTGAGCCTACTGCTGATATGAAAGAGGTTGAAGAGGCTGTTGCGAAATCATTAAAAGACTGAAAAACGGAAGGCCTTAGTGCTTTCTTTCTGTATAATAGACAAACAGAAAAGGGGAGAAGCCGTGATGGTTTCTTCCCCTTTTTTATTTTGTTATGCAGTGGGATGCTGCGTTCAGACAATTCCTTGCGCCATCATTGCCTTGGCAACCTTTAGGAAACCGGCGATGTTTGCACCTTTGACGTAGTTGATATAGCCGTCAGCTTCGGTGCCATATTTCACACAATTGGCGTGAATATCGTCCATAATGGCGTGGAGCTTGGCATCAACTTCCTCACGTGACCACTTCAATCGTTCTGAATTCTGGCTCATCTCAAGGCCTGAAACGGCTACACCGCCTGCGTTGGAAGCCTTTCCCGGACAATAAAGTATCTTCGCGTCTTGGAATACTTTGGTAGCTTCGGGGGTAGTTGGCATGTTTGCACCTTCGCTGATGGCTATCACACCATTGGCAACAAGCGCCTTGGCAGCCTCTTCGTTGATTTCGTTCTGTGTGGCACATGGCGTTGCAATGTCGGCCTTTTCGAACCAAGGTTTGCCTTCAGAATATTTGACTCCGTATTTCTCGGCATATTCCCTGATACGTCCTCTTTCTACATTTTTAAGTTCCATGATATAGGCAAGTTTTTCCTCGTCAATGCCATCCGGATCATAGATATAGCCGTCGGAGTCGGAGCAGGTGACGGGTTTTGCACCCAATTGCAGCAGCTTTTCAATGGTGTATTGTGCCACATTGCCGGCTCCCGACACGAGGACAGTCTTGCCTTTCAGGTCGATATTGCGGGTCTTGAGCATATTCTCCAAGAAATAAACGTTGCCATATCCTGTTGCTTCGGGACGTATCAACGAACCGCCAAACTCCTGTCCTTTGCCGGTAAGAATGCCTGAGAATTGGTGGGTTAGCTTTTTATATTGGCCAAAGAGATAGCCTACCTCGCGGCCACCTACACCGATATCACCGGCCGGAACATCCTCGTTCGGCCCGATATGGCGATAGAGTTCGTTCATGAAAGCTTGGCAGAAGCGCATGACTTCAGCATTACTTTTGCCACGAGGAGAGAAGTCGGAACCGCCTTTTGCACCGCCCATCGGCAGGGTTGTCAATGAATTTTTGAACGTTTGTTCAAAAGCAAGAAACTTCAAAATAGAGAGGTTTACAGAGCGATGAAAGCGCAATCCGCCTTTGTATGGGCCGATAGCGTTGTTGTGTTGGATGCGATATCCCATGTTGGTCTGCACGTTTCCTTTGTCGTCTACCCATGTAACGCGGAACTCAATAAGGCGGTCGGGAATGCAAATTCGCTCGATAAGGTTTGCTTTTTCAAATTCGGGATGCTTGTTGTACTCTCCTTCAATCGTGCCAAGTACCTGACTGACAGCCTGAATATATTCAGGTTCGTTAGGAAATCTGACCTTCAGTTTTTCTACAACTTCTGTTGCTTTCATAATCTTTTTCCTTTTTATAGTTTGCTCGAATAACTTTCTCTATTTTGTGATTGCAAAGTTATAGAATTCTATTTGAAATGCAAACAAAAAGAAAGTTTTTTGTTGTGAATAGTGTGAAATAGTTAGTTGATGACAAGAAAGATGAGGTGGCAGCGCTACTATAGGGTTGATATGGTTTGTATTAAATAAAAAAGAGGGAAGCCTGTACAGTTTCCCTCTTGCATAGTATGTTGCCTGTCGCAATTTATTTCATTCTGAAAATCTTCTTCAAGAACTTCTTGATGCCGCTTTCCGACTTTGTTTTCTGTGTGACAGTTGGGTTGCTTTGTGAGTGGTTCTGGCGCTTTTCAGCCTGTGGATTGTTGCGTTTCTTGTAGTTACCTTCCACATTTCCGCGACGCTTTTTGCGTTGTTGCTGTTCACCATTACGTGGTTTTGCTGCATTTCTCGACTCGTTAGGCCTACCGTTGCGTGGCTCGTTGTTGCGTTTGTCACCACGGGTGTCGGCATTTCTGTTGCCCCGCTGGTTCCTGTTATTTTGTGGATTGCGCTCTTTGCTGTTGCGCTGTTCCTTGTTTGTTTCAGTGCCGTTGGACTGCATTTCAGCATTGTTGTTGCGCTGACGGCGGTTCTGCTGCTTCTTGTCCTTATGCGAAGTGCGGTCTCGGTTGTCGCGACGTCGGCTCTTGGCAGAACTGCCACGCTTCGGCTTTCCTGCTGACTTATACTCTGGCCCGTCGCCCAATCCAACTGGCAGTGGTGTCTTCTCAACTTCTTTTTCAAGGAATTTTTCAATCTGTTGGAAGTAATAAATGTCGTCTTCGGAAACGAAAGTGATGGCTGATCCTTCGCGCGCAGCACGTGCAGTACGGCCGATACGATGCACGTAGTCTTCGGCATCGTGGGGCACATCATAGTTGATGACCATGGCGATATCATCGATATCTATGCCTCGGGCCACGATGTCTGTAGCTACAAGCACGTCGAATTGACCGCTCTTGAACTTGAACATGACGTCGTCGCGGGTAGCCTGGTCAAGGTCGGAGTGCATTTCACCGCAGTTGATATGCTTGCGTTGAAGGGCCCCTGCAACCTGTTTCACTTTCAGCTTACTGCCGCAGAAGATGATGACACGCTCGAGATCGCCATTCTTGAAGATGTCTTTAATGATGCCCATCTTCTGCGTTTCATAGCATACATAGGCACTCTGCTTAATCTTTTCTGCGGGTTTGCTGACAGCGAGTTTAATGACTTTCGGGTTCTTGAGCAATGTCTTTGCAAGGTCTTCAATCTTATCCGGCATCGTTGCAGAGAACATAATGGTCTGGCAAGTCTGTGGAAGTTTCTTGGCAATCTTAATGATATCATCAGAGAAACCCATGTCGAGCATACGGTCGGCTTCATCGAGAATGAAGAACGAAACCTTGCTCAAATCCACATTTCCCAAGCTGATATGTGAGATAAGACGGCCCGGAGTAGCGATGACAACATCGGCTCCTAATTGCAGACTTTTCAGCTCTTGATCATATCGGTTGCCGTCATTCCCGCCGTAAACAGCCACACTGCTCACGCCATTGAGATAGTAGCCGAAGCCTTGCATGGCCTGGTCTATCTGCTGGGCTAACTCTCGTGTAGGGCTCATGATGAGGCAGTTAATGGCTTTATCGGGATACCCTCCGTCGTCAAGTTTGCTCAGAATAGGGAGCAGATAGGCTGCCGTTTTGCCGGTTCCTGTCTGTGCTACTCCCAGAACATCATTGCCTTTGAGGATTTCGGGAATACAGTTTTCCTGCACCGGTGTGCACTTTTCGAAGCGCATATCATAGAGTGCATCAAGGACATTGTCGTTTAATTCTAATTCGTCAAAATACATAATCATTTAATTTGGCGCCTGTCTGTAGCAGAAATAAGCTACGACGGCGAAGATGAAGTTTGGTATCCATGCGGCAATAACAGGTGGAAGATTGGCATTGATAGCAAACGTTGATGATACGGTCTGCAACATAATATACCCGAAACTCAGGGCCAGACCGATGCCCAGATACAAGCCCATGCCGCCTTTTCTCTTTTTGGCGGAGAGCGAAAGACCGATAATGGTCAGGATAAAGGATGCGAAACTGGCTGCTATTCGCTTGTGGTATTCCACCTGATACTGTACCACATTGCTTGATCCTCTGTCGATTTGTTTGGAGATATAATCACTCAGTTCGGGGTTTGTGAAAGTCTCCTGTTGGCCTTTGGAATACACGAGGTCGGTTGGTTCCATCATGATGGTTGTGTCCTTTTTCTCCCCGTTTTCAATCTGTTCCCGATAGCCGTTGAACTTCCTGATCTTGTAGTTCAATGCTGTCCAATGATACTTGGAGTCACTGATCGTGTCGTATTGTATCTCCGTTGCTGTCATGTGGCTTACGAGTTTCTTGTCTTGAAACTTATCCAAAGAGAAGCCATAACCTCGTTTGGTGTTATTGTCATACTGCTGGATATAGGCGATAACACCACTCCCAACCTGCAGCATGACATTGTCGGCTGCCGTATTTTTCTTGTTGTTCTTATACAGAGATTCGAAGTCTTGGCGTATGACATTGCTGTGCGGAATCACGTAACCGCTGAGATAGAATGACACGGCTGAAATCAGAATACATGTAATCATATAGGGGCGCATCAGCCGTTTGAATGAGACACCTGCGGCCAACATTGCTATAATCTCACTGTTCCCGGCTAACTTCGAGGTGAAGAAAATCACGGCGATGAACACGAAAAGCGGACTGAACAGATTGGCAAAATAAGGGATGAAGTTCATGTAGTAGTCGAACACAATGGCTTTCAATGGCGCATGGTATTCGCTGAATTTTGCCAAGTTCTCATTGATGTCAACAACAATTGATATGCTGATAATCAGTGCAATGGAATAGATATAAGTTCCTATGAACTTCTTGATGATATACCAATCCAAGCGTTTGATGTAGCGGAAAGGATTGATGAAACGGAGCCACGACAAGTTCCTGCCGATCCGTTTCGCCATGCGTTGCAGCCAAAGAGTATGGGCCTCGAGCCAGCGAAACAAGCGGTGCAGCCAGGCCGGATGTTTGCTCATCCAGCGCAACACGCGATACCATTTGGTGTGTTTCCTTATCTTACTGAATTCAGTCATCTTGATTTTATAAACGTTGCCCAAGCTGATCTATGACCGACTTCTTCCATGTGACAAAGTCGCCCTGCTCAATATGCTGCCGTGCATCGGTCACTAAGCGCAGGTAGAAAGCCAAGTTATGAATGCTTCCAATCTGCATGGCCAACAGTTCCTTCGCCTTGAAGAGGTGGTGAAGATAAGCTTTGGTGTAGACTCTGTCAACATCACAGCCCGCCGGATCAATCGGTGTAAAGTCGTTTTCCCATTTCTTGTTGCGCATGTTCATCGTACCATTATAGGTAAAGAGCAATGCATTGCGTCCGTTTCGCGTAGGCATCACACAGTCAAACATATCTACACCGCGCTCGATAGCTTCGAGAATGTTCTGCGGAGTGCCTACTCCCATGAGGTAACGAGGCCTGTCTTTTGGCAGAATTTCATTGACAACCTCAATCATTTCATACATTACTTCAGTCGGTTCGCCTACAGCCAGACCGCCGATAGCGTTTCCATCCGCCCCTTTGTCTGCGACAAACTTGGCTGCTTCCTGTCGTAGATCCTTGTAAGTGCAGCCTTGCACGATAGGGAAAAGACTCTGGTTGTAGCCGTAGAGAGGTTCGGTTTCATTGAAGCGCTTGATGCATCGGTCGAGCCAACGCTGTGTCATACCGAGACTTTTCTTGGCATATTGATAGTCACTCTTGCCGGGTGGACACTCATCGAAAGCCATCATGATGTCCGCACCGATAATCCTTTCCGTGTCCATCACGTTTTCCGGAGTGAAGATATGCTTGCTTCCGTCGATATGTGACTGGAAAGTGCAGCCCTCTTCTGTAAGCTTTCGAATGCCCGTCAGTGAGAAAACCTGAAATCCTCCGCTATCCGTCAGGATGGGACGTTCCCATCCATTGAAGCCATGAAGACCTCCGGCTTGGCGCAATATGTCAAGTCCGGGACGCAAATACAAATGATATGTGTTGCCAAGAATAATCTGGGCATTCACCTGTTCGCGTAGTTCGCTGAAATGAACTCCCTTTACTGTTCCTGCCGTTCCCACGGGCATGAAGATTGGTGTCTTGATTTGTCCGTGGTCTGTCGTGATGATGCCCGTCCTTGCATCACTGGCGTTGTCGGTATGCTGAACTTCAAATGTCATTTCTTTTCCTCTTTTTCTTCAGGTATCGTGAGTGTAACAGCGTTGTCAACCAACTTGTCTGTAAGGGCGAAATCCCACACCTGCTGAATGTTCTCTACGTAGTGGAACTCCACATTCGTGCGGTATTTCTCTGGAATTTCCTCAATGTCCTTCATGTTTTCCTTACACATCACGATGTCTGTAATGCCGGCACGCTTGGCTGCCAATATCTTTTCCTTGATACCGCCGACAGGAAGCACCTTGCCACGCAGGGTAATCTCGCCCGTCATGGCCGTGTTCTTGCGCACTTTGCGCTGCGTAAGTGCTGAGGCTATCGATGTTGCAATCGTGATACCGGCCGACGGGCCGTCTTTCGGAGTGGCTCCTTCGGGCACGTGGATATGGATGTTCCAATTGTCGAAAACGCGATAGTCAATGCCCAATTTGTCTACATGTGCCTTGACATATTGCAGTGCAATCATGGCCGACTCTTTCATTACGTCGCCTAAGTTGCCTGTCAATGTGAGCTTGTTGCCCTTACCTTGGTTGAGGGAGGTCTCAATAAAGAGGATTTCTCCGCCTACACTGGTCCATGCCAGGCCTGTAACCACGCCTGCATAGCCGTTACCCTGGTAGATGTCGCGATAGAAAGGCGCCTTTCCAAGCAGGCTTTCTATCTTGTCTGCTGTGATGTCTGAATTTTCAATCTCGCCCTTGATCGCTTTCTGATAGGCTAATTTGCGCAAGGCTTTATTGATTTGTTTCTCCAATTGGCGCACGCCGCTTTCGCGTGTGTACTGTTCGATAATCTTTTCAAGTGCGGCCTTGTTGAACTTTATCTTCGGTTCGTTGTTCGCAAGTCCGTTGTTCTCAAGCTCACGAGGGACAAGATGCCGCTTGGCAATCTCAATCTTCTCCTCCGTGATATAACCGCTCACTTCGATGACTTCCATGCGGTCGAGCAGTGGGCGGGGAATGGTGTTGAGGTCATTGGCCGTAGCAATGAAGAGCACTTTCGACAAGTCATAGTCAACATCAAGATAGTTGTCGTGGAACGCATTGTTCTGTTCGGGGTCGAGCACCTCTAATAATGCCGATGAAGGGTCACCGTTGATAGTGTTCTGAGTGACTTTATCTATTTCGTCAAGAATGAAGACCGGATTGCTCGAACCGGCCTTTTGAATGTTCTTGATAATGCGTCCCGGCATTGCACCGATATAGGTTCTGCGGTGTCCGCGGATTTCAGATTCGTCGTGAAGTCCGCCCAATGACATGCGCACATATTTGCGGTTCATGGCCTCGGCAATGCTCTTTCCCAATGAAGTCTTGCCCACACCGGGAGGCCCGTAGAGGCAAAGAATGGGTGATTTCAAGTCGCCACGCAGTTTCAGTACAGAGATATATTCGAGAATTCTCTCCTTTACTTTCTCCATACCGTAGTGGTCATGGTTGAGCACTCGCTCTGCTTTCTTCAGGTTGAGATCGTCTTTCGTATAGACCCCCCAAGGCAGATTGACCATGTTCTGCAGGTAGTTGAGCTGCACACTGTATTCAGGACTCTGCGGATTGTAAAGCTCCAACTTGTCGAGTTCCTTGTAGAATGCCGTCGCAACTTCTTCATTCCATTTCTTATCCTTGGCCTTCTCCAAAAGCTCACGATGTTCAGGTGAACCGTCACCATGGCCGAGTTCTTCCTTGATATTCTTGATTTGCTGTTGCAGGAAGTATTCGCGCTGCTGCTCATCAAGGTCCATTCGTGTCTTCTGACGTATCTCCTGCTTGAGTTTCAGCAGTTGAGTTTCGCGGTCAAGTATTTTAAGCAGACTGTAAGCCCGTTTTTCTGTATCATCAATTTCAAGCAGTTTCATCTTGTCTTTGATGCTGAACGGCAGCGTGCTGCACACATAGTTGATTGTGACCACTTTGTTTTGAATGCTCGACAAAGCAAACTGTGCCTCGTCGGGCATGTCTTCATTGAGTCCGATATACTCTTTGGCGCTCTTCTTCACCGTTTCGCAAACAGTGATAAACTCCTTTTCTTTTTCGCTCGGGAGCTGCTCGGGATTTGGTGAAACGATACCGGCAAAGAACGGTTTCATCTTCGTAAGACTCTCCAACATGCAGCGGCCGAGTCCCTGAACGATAGCCGTGAGGTTGTTTCCCGGCCCGGGCATCTCAATCACTTTGACCACTTTGGCATATACACCGGTAGTGTAGAGGTCGTTGAAAACCGGATTATCAACATTGGAGTCACGCTGACAGAAGATGCAGAATATGGTATCCGGATGCTTGTCAAGATGCTTGATGAGTTTCACGCTGGCTTCTCTGCCCACAAGAATAGGGGAGACAACGCCGGGGAAAACCACCAGATTGCGAGTGGTAAGAATAGGAACCTCGCCCAAAACATTCGTGTTGAGGAGATTCGAAATGTCGCCTTCGTAGTCGGCAATCATTTGTATTGATGTATTTTTGTTGTTCATTTTGCTACTTGAAAACTAATGGTGTGCAAAGATACGCTTTTTTAATCAGAAACTTGGCAAACGTCAGCATAAAATGCTTTTAATAATGTGTAAATCCGTAAAATGTATAAAATAAACGGTCAATTTCTACGTTAAAGAGGGTAGGAATATGAGTAACAGTGTCTTCAAATTCAAGAAGTTTGCCGTCAATCAAGACCAGTGTGGCATGAAAGTAGGCACCGATGGCGTGCTGTTGGGGGCGTGGGCGCGTGGTGGAAACCGTGTTCTTGACATCGGAACAGGTACGGGGGTGATTGCATTGATGCTGGCCCAGCGCTTTCCCGAAGCCAAGATAACGGCTATCGACATTGCAGAAGAAGCCTGCCGACAGGCCAAAGAAAACGTTTCAGCCAGTCTGTTTGCACATCAGGTGCAGGTGGAACAGACCTCATTGCAGGAGTTTGAAAGTGCCGAACGGTTTGACTGCATTGTCAGCAATCCTCCTTTTTTCGTTAATTCTCTGCCAAATCCCGATGCCGCTCGCAGCATGGCACGCCATACTGCCACGTTGTCTTATCGCATGCTTTTTGCCGGAGTGAAGCGGTTGCTGACTCCTTTGGGATGCTTTTCGGCCATTATTCCTGCCGACTGTCAGTCGCAGTTTGTGGCTGAAGCTACGCTCACGGGCTTTTCTCTGTCGCGTGTCTGTGGGGTGAAAACGGTGGAGCGGAAGCCTGTGAAGCGTTATCTCTTGGAGTTTCAGCAGGCATATTGTGCTGAGCGCGAAGAGGAAACCGTCTGTCTGATGCAGCAAGGGGAGCGTTCGGAATGGTATCAATGTCTGACAGAAGATTTTTATTTGTAGCCTCTTGAAAATGATATTGTAATTTATTTAACAAAACGTCGTCTTAGATTTCAATATTCCCGACGAAAAGTTTTCTCGTTTCAAATACGCGAGTTTTGAACGGGTTTGTAATGTTCTGACATACAAGGTGTTGTGCTTCTTGTCTAATTTTAGTTTAGAAAAAGGCACAGAAAGCGGTGCTGTTTCATGTCATTTTACCCTCTGATTTGCCTTGTTTTACACTGTGTTTTGCGTCATTAAGCACGGTAATCTGCATCAGATTGCAAGGTCTTTTGCGTCAAGTTACAGCATCGGGCAATTGAAGCGGAGGACTGATATCGGTCAAAACGCTTTGTTGCATCCTGAAAAGCACTCTTTCATTTTCTATTTGTGGAGTTTTGAAAGGTGTCTTTTTTGGTTATAATAATTTACAAATAAGAGTCCCGTTAGTTCTGTTTCGTCATTCAGAAAGCCTTGTTGAAACTTATAATTTGCCCATGATATCATGTTTTTCCCATAGGAAAGTCAGGGAAGAATGGTTGATTTTATTGCGTTTTCTTAGAGATTCAATCTCCTTTGTATCTTCTTGTTGATTGCCAATATGTGCCTGCTCTGGCGGTTGATATCTTTGCGAAGGCTGTTGAATTCATTGAAAAGGTCGGCTGCAGCATTCTGAATTGCGTTTGGTCTACGCAGTCGTTTGTCGCCGTGAGGGTTCACGATGATGTTGATGCCCTTCTCTTTCAATTCCACTTCAATGTCTTCACCGGTCATTACGGGGTCGCCATCGTAGTGGATATAGCCCGGTTTGTTGCGGTGGATGTGCAGGTGTTTGCAGCGGAAAGTCTTGATTTTAGAGTTCTTGTCGAGTGTCTTGTTGAACATGTCGATGCTGATCTGCGGTGCTTCAAAGGCATCAAAAGGCTGCATGACGATGATATCCATGAGTCCGTCGCTCATGGAAGCCTGCGGTGCAATATAGGCATTGTTGCCATATTGTGAGGCATTGGCACACGAAATGAGAAAGGCTTTGAGTCGTGTGGTGCCGCTTTCATCACGGATTTCATAGGTTTCAGGCTTGTATTTCAGGCCCTCTTTCAATACGTTTTCCACGTAGGTGATAGGGCCGCGCTTGCCTGCTTCGGCAAACTTATGGCTGACGAAAGCGTCAAAGCCCATGCCACAGGTGCAGAAAAACGGGTGCTCATTAATGATGCCGTAATCGAGTTGATGAATTTCGCAGGCGTTGATAATCTTGATTGCCTTAGCCATGTTGAGGGGTAACAGCAAATGACGGGCAAGCCCATTTCCCGAACCACAGGGGATAATGCCCAAGGCAGTCTGTGAATGAACGATAGCGCGTGCCACCTCGTTGACCGTTCCGTCACCGCCCACAGCAACGACAATGTCGACATGGTTGTCCTTAGCTTCAGTGGCAATCACGCTGGCATGTCCCGCATATTCAGTGAGTTTGATTTCATAGTCGAAAGCTTCGTGGTCAAGATAGCGTTCAATCAGTTTGGGAATTCCGGCTTTGCTGGCCGTTCCCGAAATGGGGTTCATAATGAAAATAATCTTTTTTTTCTCCATCTGCTGTTTTTCTTTAACTGAGAAAAGCATTCGCATAGCATGAAAAAAACTTTCAAATAGCAGAATGCAGTGCTTTGATAAAACCGAGTGCAGCTATATCTTATGCAATGATATTGCCAATGAGTGCAAAACGAACTTGTTCGAAATTTGCCGAGTGCAGCTATATCTTATGCAAAGATAATAATTTGTCTTATAGAACAATCTGCCGAAGCTCATAATTTACATAAATAGCATATTTCTTTTAAAAAGTGTATAATATGTTGGTGTTTTTTTGTATCTTTGCAGCCAATTAGTTTTAAAACAGTTTTTCTACACCAATAGAATGGGACAATTACAAGAAAGATACAAGAATTATCGTGAGCCTCAGAAGTACATGAAGGCTGGTGTGTACCCATATTTCCGCGCTATAACCAGTAAGCAGGGTACAGAAGTTGATATGGCTGGTCATAAGGTATTGATGTTTGGTTCAAACGCCTATACCGGCCTTACTGGTGACAAGCGTGTGATAGAAGCAGCCAAGAAAGCCCTTGACAAGTATGGTTCGGGTTGCGCAGGAAGTCGTTTCCTGAATGGTACTCTTGATATTCACGTGCAGTTAGAGAAAGAACTTGCCGAATTCATGCACAAGGATGACACGCTTTGTTTCTCTACTGGTTTCTCTGTTAATCAGGGAGTATTGGCTCAGGTGGTAGGTAAGGGTGACTATATTATCTGCGATGATCGTGACCATGCAAGTATTGTTGACGGTCGTCGCCTTTCTTTTGCCCGCCAGCTTCACTATAAGCACAACGATATGGAAGACTTGGAGCGTGTGCTGAAAGGTCTTCCCCACGAGGCAATCAAGCTGATTGTCGTTGACGGTGTGTTCTCTATGGAGGGTGATTTGGCCAAGTTGCCGGAGATAGTAGAACTGAAACATAAGTACAATTGCTCTGTCATGGTAGATGAAGCCCATGGTTTAGGTGTCTTTGGAAAGCAGGGGCGTGGTGTTTGTGACCATTTTGGACTGACTGACGAGATTGATTTGATTATGGGAACTTTCTCAAAGAGTCTGGCTTCTATCGGTGGTTTTATTGCCAGCGACAAGGATACCATCAACTTCCTGCGCCACACTTGCCGTACCTATATATTCAGTGCGTCAAACACTCCGGCAGCAACAGCAGCAGCTATGGAGGCACTTCATATCATCCAGGAGGAGCCCGAGCGCATTGAGCACCTGTGGGAAGTGACCAAGTATGCTTTGAATCGCTTCCGTGAAGAAGGATTTGAGATTGGCGAAACCGAAAGTCCTATCATTCCGTTGTATGTGCATGATGTTGAAAAGACATTCCTTGTAACGAAGTTGGCCTTTGATGCCGGTGTCTTCATCAACCCTGTCATTCCTCCTGCATGTGCTCCGCAAGACACTTTAGTGCGCTTTGCTTTGATGGCAAGTCATACGAAGGAAGAGGTGGAGCGTGGTGTTCAGGCATTGAAGAAAATCTTTGTTGAACAGGGAATCATCAAGTAAAACCTTGTTTTTTACAATAGAATATAGAAGGGTTGCATGCTGCTGCAACCCTTTTTTGATGAAGGAAATTTGAAAAAGTATATATTTTATTTGGCTACGTGAAATAAAACTGCTACCTTTGCACTCGCAAAAGAGAGAAGCTTATAAAGCGGGGTGTAGCGCAGCCCGGTAGCGCTCCTGGTTTGGGACCAGGCGGCCGCAGGTTCGAATCCTGTCGCCCCGACTTTTAATTTCTTATTCTTGATGCAGCGGGGTGTAGCGCAGCCCGGTAGCGCTCCTGGTTTGGGACCAGGCGGCCGCAGGTTCGAATCCTGTCGCCCCGACGTGAAGACAATCTCAATTTGAGGTTGTCTTTTTTAGTTTATACCGAAAGAGAAAGGATGAAAGTAAGGAGATAAGAAAGTAAAAAGGGATGACTTTCTGTCTGTTTTTACTTTCTTATTCTTTTATCTTTTTACTTTTCTTCATCCAAACTCTGCTGTTTTCTGCGATTGAAATACCATTTAAAGAGGAAATAGACAAAGGCAATGGCGACTGCAACCATGATGAAGAACTTGATATAATCGCCATATTCCATGATTTTATCGTTGAGTTGATCTTCCGGTACAGCAGAATGCAGATACCAACCGAGAGCTGCAAGGATGCAGTTCCATGCTCCGGCACCGATTGTTGTGTAGAGAAGGAATTGCCAATATTTCATTTTTGCTAATCCTGCAGGAATGGAAATAAGGTGGCGTATGCCAGGAATCAAGCGGCCGGTAATGGTCGCTGCCATACCATGGTCATAGAAATATTTCTCGCTTTTCTCGACTTTATGCTGATTGAGCAGACACATCTTGCCCCATTTACTGTTGGCAAAGCGATAGATAATCGGGCGACCTAAGAAGTGGCCGGCAAGGTAGTTGATGGTTGCTCCACAGTCTGCTCCAAGTGTAGAAAACAGGATAACGAGCCAGATATCTAAGTTTCCGCCTGCTGCATGATAGGCTGCTGGCGATACAACGAATTCAGAAGGGACTGGGATGACTGTACTTTCAAGTAACATTAGTAGGAAAATCGTACCATAGTTGAGGTTTCCTAATAGTGTTGATAACCAATTCATGAGAAATTGTTTTTGTTGTTGATAAGATAATGATAGTAGTCTTCAGGCTCCATTTCATCAGGGAAATAAGGCCCCAAAACCAATTTTGCCTCTGCCGGAGTGTAGCATACTGCTTTCTTTACGGCTTCTTCATATTCCTGTTGATAGCCTAACTCGAGGCAGCAGACGGCAAGATAGGGATAGACGGGAAGTTGTGTTCGCGTTGTCACTCCCGACATATTCTTGAGAATTTCGTAGGCAGAGTCGGCATAACCATTATCCAGAAACGACACTGCTATCTTCAAATACATCTCTGGGGTGTTTTTACTTTTGACCAAAGCCTCGTGGAAAATCTTAGCAGCCTTACCCGTTTCCTGATGTTCGAGATACAGATGTCCACGAAGAAGTGACAGTTCAAACGGCTCGTTTAGCGGTAGGACTTCGCATTTGTCAACATAGGCCAAAGCTTCATCAAGCTTATCTTGCTTGGAAAGGATATAGGCTATCTGTTCATAAATTTGCAGACGGAAATGGTCATTCTTTTGACAAAGTGACTCGGCTTTATAGAGGTGGAGAAGAGCTTCGTCGTTTTTCTTCATCTCGGCCAATACCATTCCTTTCATCATTTCGCCGTTGACCTCTTTCGGACAGAGTGCAGCGAACTTCTCAAAGCATTTCAGTGCCTCTTCATTCTGTCCCAAGGCAAAGAGTCCATTACCCTTGTTGAGCAGGGCTTCAGCATCGTTTGGATTGATAGCTAAGGAGTATCCGCAGCTCGAAATGCTCTCAATGAACTTATTTTCCAACAGTTGTGTGGCGGCCAGATGGTTCCAGTGGGCTTCACAGAAGGGGTCTTTATCAATCAAATCTGTAAAGATGCGCTCGCTCTCTTCCAAGTGTCCAAGCCCCATTTCTATCCGTCCCATAGTTTCCCAATAGTCAGGGTCTGTGTCGTCTTCACATCGTTCCATCCATTGGTTGGCTAATTCAAATTCATCATAATCGGCAAACAGAATGGCCACTTCAATGAAATAACTGTCGAGTTCATCGTCTTCCACATCTGAAATATGGTCATACAGATACTGATTGGCCTCATCTGACAGTCCTTCTGTAATCTTGATTTCAGCTGTAGTGTAGTAATATTCTAAACAATCTTTGTCTGTGACGCATGCAAGATACTGCTTGGCGCCCTCAATGTTGTCTTCAATCATCCAGGCCATTCGTGCTCTGAAGACAAGTGGCAACACTGAACCGGGAAACAGACGGATGGCATAATCAATCGTTTCGATAGCCTCGGCAGTCCGTTGATTGCGGTCATAGTATTCTGCAATACTCGTAAGTACATCAGAGTCAAGATAGATTTCTTCTCCTGACCTGCGTGCTTCTTCGTATTGCAGTAAAGCCTTTTGGAAAGCCTTGCTGTCTAAATGATCTTGCTTATTCAATGTTCTTGTATATTCTGTTCAGCCTGCTTAATTCTTATTATTCTGCTTTGCCCAGGTATCTTTCAGTCCAACGGTCTTGTTGAATATGAGGTGTTCTGCAGTAGAATCAAGGTCGGCCATGAAGTAACCGGTACGCTGGAACTGCAGATATTCACCCGGTTGTCGGCTTGCGGCATAGTCTTCAACGTAGCAGTTGGTATATGTTTTCAAGCTTTCCGGGTTGAGCAGCTCACGGAAATCACGCTCGTCGGCCGATGGATTTTCTACGTTGAAAAGACGATCATACTCGCGAACCTCTGCCTTATGGCAATGGTCAACCGATACCCAGTGCAGAGTGCCCTTCACTTTACGATTAGCTCCCTCCATGCCTGTCTTGCTGTTGGGGTCGTATTCAGCTTGAATTTCAGTGATATTTCCTGCTGCATCTTTCGTACAACCGGTGCACATGATGATGTAGGCATTCTTCAAACGGACTTCCTTTCCAGGTGTCATGCGGAAGAATTTCTTTGGTGCATCCTCCATAAAGTCAGCCCGCTCAATCCATAGGTTCTTAGAGAACGTAATCTTGTGGCTTTCACTTCGTTCATCTTCTGGATTGTTGATAGCATCCATTTCCTCGGTCTTTCCATCGGGATAATTGGTGATAACGAGTTTCACAGGGTCGAGAACTGCACTGACACGTGTGGCCTTTTTGTTCAAGTCTTCACGCACACTGGCCTCCAAGAGAGCCATATCGTTGAGGGCATCAAACTTGGTATATCCGATAGAGTCAATGAACATACGTACACTTTCAGGGCTGTAGCCACGGCGACGCATACCGCAGAGTGTCGGCATACGTGGGTCATCCCAACCATTTACAAGGTGTTCGTCGACCAAAGAATGCAGTTTACGCTTGCTCATCACGGTGTAGGTGAGGTTCAAACGGTTGAACTCTATCTGGCGGGGACGGTTGTCTTGCAGGTTATCTGCAGTTCCATCCTTTTCTTTCAAAAAGTCAATGAACTTGTCATATAGCGGACGATGAGGCACAAACTCTAAGGTACAGATAGAATGTGTGACGCCTTCGAAGTAGTCACTCTGGCCATGTGCGAAGTCATACATTGGATAACAGTGCCATTTTGTACCCGTACGATGGTGTGGAGTATGAATAATTCGATACATGATAGGGTCACGGAAGTGCATGTTCGGATTGGCCATATCGAGCTTTGCACGCAAAACCATACTGCCTTCAACGGCCTCTGCCGTGTTCATCTGATTGAACAGAGCGAGACTTTCCTCAATTGGGCGGTCACGATATGGGCTTGGTGTGCCGGGGGTTGTAGGCGTTCCTTTCTGTGAAGCGATTTCTTCACTCGTCTGTTGGTCCACATATGCGTGTCCTTTCTTAATCATCCAAATGGCAAAATCCCACAGTTTTTCAAAATAGTCAGAGGCATAGTAGAGTTCACCCCATTTGAAACCAAGCCATTTGATGTCGTTGAGAATGTTCTCAACATACTCATTGTTTTCTTTGCTTGGGTTTGTATCGTCAAAGCGAAGGTTGCAGATACCATTGTATTTCTCTGCAACACCGAAGTCCATGCATATCGCCTTTGCATGTCCGATGTGAAGATAGCCGTTAGGTTCTGGCGGAAAACGGGTCTGAATTCGACCTCCGTTCTTGCCTTTTGCAAGGTCTTCCTCAACCAGTTGCTCTACGAAGCTAATGCTTTTCTTCTCTTCGTTGTTTTCTTCTTTAATTGTCATCATGTATATACATTATTTATTTTATATTGCAAAGGTAATGGAAACGGCTGGAAAAGCAAAGGAAAAACGTATTTTTTCTTGTGACTGTTGGGTTGTATCAGATATGGTGTACTTTCATGATTCTTTTCCATTTACCAAATCATATCAGGAATAACTGAAAACATGTTTATAAACATAAAAAAACATTTGCATGTAAAGTAAAAACGTCTTACCTTTGTAAACGTTATCCTGAATACAATCTTTTTACCTTAAAAAAGCTAATACCTATTGAGAATAATGCCGCTTTCTGTGAAGAAAGCGGCATTTTGTTTTATGTTTTTTGTCCTTTAATTGTTAAGTTATTTGATACCTTTTTTGTTTAAAGCCTTTGAATATTTTTCAGCATTCTTCATGTGTTCGTCATACGTGCGAGCGAAGTTGTGTGTGCCACTGAAGTCTTCTTTGGCACACATGTACAGATAGTCATGATGCACGCGATTGAGAACGGCATCAATACCTGCAACCGATGGAATGCGAATAGGCCCTGGAGGAAGTCCCGGATGCTTGTAAGTGTTGTAGGGACTTTGGATATGTAGCAGATTATTGTAAATGCGCTTGAGTTCGAAACGCTTCCATGCAAACTTAATGGTTGGGTCGGCTTGCAGTGGCATTCCCTGTGGATATTCAGCATTGCGGAGCATGAGTCGGTTGTAATACATGCCGGCAATCATGGGTTTTTCAGCGTTGTTAGCCGTCTCTTCATCAATGATGCTGGCTAACGTGATGACCTGGTTGGGGGTGAGATTTAACTGCTTGGCCTTCTGCATGCGCTCGATATTCCAGAACTTCTTGCTCTCTTTCTGCATCCGTTCCAAGAACTTATTAATTGATATGTTCCAATAGATGTCGTAGGTGTTCGGTATGAACATGCAGGCAATAGTGGCTGTGTCATAGCCATACTTCCGGCAGGTTGCCTCGTCAGTGAGGGCCTTGTAGAGTTCAGTACTGTCAATCATGAGCCGCTTAGATACCTCGTCAGCCAGCTTGCTCATGGTTCTGACACTTGGAATAGTCAGGTTCACCGGTGTCTGGAGACCGTTTCTCATGTGTCTGAAGACTTTTAATGCACCGTCACTGCTGTTGATAGCATAGCGACCTGTCTTGATTTTCTTCTCGTAATCAAAGTGGCGGGCCAATGTTTTGAAGGTACACATGCCGTGTTTTGATGCAAAAGGCTCCAATTTGCTATATACAGAGTCAATGTTGTCGTCATTATCAATGTAGACATATTCAGTCTCGTGCTTCGTTGAGAAAGCAGAGAAGAAATAATAATAAACCACTCCCACAATGACTACAATACAGCCAAGGGCGGGAATGAAGTACTTTTTCTTGAAATTTTTATTCATCATCTTATATTGAAAAATCGTGCACAAAGTTACACCATTTTTTTTATCTAAGGTAGAGGAATGGCTTTTTTTTCTTACCTTTGCATAAAACATAGCTGCACTCGGCAATTCGA
>NZ_KV817499.1:0-654 GCF_001814685.1 Prevotella sp. HMSC077E09
AAAGTCAAGATGAGTAAGAAACAAATTCTTTTGAACTAACTTTACAATTGCCTTTGCATAACTTGAGAATTCAAAACAAAGCACCATTTCATTCCAAATACACGCTGATTTTTTGCATTTCGCAACGCACTGATTGTCAGATTGTTGCATGATTACAATCAAACGAATACATAAAATCATGTGATGAAACGATGCAATCTCAGTCATTTTACCATGCAATCTGCATGAGATTACGGCCTAAGATGATGCAGATAGCCGTGCAATATGCGTCAAGTTGCGATGCTTGGAGAGTTTATCTGCATTTCAAGGTGGCCGGAATGAGGGTATCGAAACCATAAAATGGCCTCGCACTCTCACGAAAACGGGCTTTTCATTTCTGTTTGGTCGCGGAGAAAAGTGTTAAAAACGAGGAAGAAAGTTGACAGGAAAAGGGACAATCGTTATACGAAATTGCATTTTTCTTTCGCATAACTTGCATTTTATTATAAATTGTCTAAATTTGCATTGTCAGTCCTCACATCAGGTTCTGAATAATAAAAAGAAAGAACTATCATTATGAAAAAGCAGATGATTATAGCGCTCTTGCTGGCTTGGGCAGCCCAGATGAGCTTTGCGAAAACGCCGAACGACAACCTCAAAGCACAACTTCTGCGC
>NZ_KV817500.1:0-689 GCF_001814685.1 Prevotella sp. HMSC077E09
TACGCCAGTTCGGGATAAGAAAGTTCTCTAAAAAGTTGGTAATCTCGCTATTATTTTGTAACTTTATAGTTGAAAATCAATCACTTACAAAACATATATAGCGATGATTACCACAGACAAAGTTACAGAAATATTTTGTATATTGGATGAGTTCTGCAAGAATTTAGATGCAGAGTTAACTAAAAACCTACATATCGCCCCCATAGACGAGGGATATAAGCGCATGCGAAACCGTAAAGGACAGATGTCCAAGAGCGAAATCATGACCATCCTGTTGTGCTATCATTTTGGCTCTTTCCGCAACTTCAAGCACTATTACCTCTTCTTCATCAAGGAGCATCTGGCAAGCTACTTCCCTAAGGCCGTGTCCTACACGCGTTTCGTGGAACTCATGCCTCGCGTGTTCTTCGAGCTGATGGCCTTCATGCGCATCCAAGGTTTTGGAAAGTGCACGGGCATTAGTTTCGTGGACAGCACGATGATTCCCGTATGCCACAACATGAGAAGGAATTTCAACAAGGTGTTTGATGGACTTGCTAAGAACGGAAAGGGAACAATGGGGTGGTGTCATGGTTTCAAGCTTCATCTGCTGTGCAACGAGATGGGCGATGTACTCACGTTCTGCCTAACTCCCGCAAACGTGGACGACAGGGACCCTAGGGTGTGGCAGGTCTTCACCAAGGTGCTCT
>NZ_KV817501.1:0-13644 GCF_001814685.1 Prevotella sp. HMSC077E09
GACTGTCGCATTTACTAATTTAAACTGCACTTCTTGGCGCCACCAAATAGAAATGAAAACGCAATTTCTGCACTTATGCGACGCCATTTCACAGCTTCGACGCCCTCATTTCTATCATCTTGCACTGCGTTTTGACGCTAATAGCATTGCTATCTGCGTCAAAACATGCGGTAATCTCATGCAAAATGCAAGGCGATTTGACGTAAATCGCATGGTTTTTCAGTGTTGTTTTTTCTTGCAATTTGCCTTTGTTCTCGTAACGTTTTGACTGTCAATGCGTTGCTGACTCGTAGAATGCGCTGCATATTTTGAACGAGGACAGCATGCTTTTTGAATTCGTCGAGCATTCAAGAGCAATTGTAAAGTTCTTTGAAAAGATTTAACCTATTTTCTGCTTCACTTGATTTTGGGTTTCCAAAGCAACCGCTTCGGGGATTTATTTGCCCATGTTGGCCAGAATGAAACTATAGATATCGGCCTGTTCTTCAATCTGTTTGCTCAAAGGTTTGCCTCCGCCGTGGCCCGCTTTCGAGTCGATGCGGATGAGCACGGGCGCCTTTCCGCCCTGGCATTCCTGCATGGTTGCCGCAAACTTGAAGCTATGTGCCGGCACAACGCGGTCGTCATGGTCGGCCGTGGTGATGAGCGTTGCGGGATAACTCACGCCTTTCTTCAGGTTGTGGAGCGGAGAATAGCCTCGCAAGTAGTTGAACATTTCCTTGCTGTCTGCCGATGTTCCATAGTCGGGAGCCCAGTTCCAACCAATCGTAAACCTGTGATATCGCAGCATGTCGAGCACGCCAACCTGGGGTATGCAGACTTGAAACAGGTCGGGACGTTGGGTTAAACAGGCTCCGACAAGCAGTCCGCCGTTGCTTCCTCCGACGATAGCGAGATGCTTTTTATCGGTATATTTGTTGGCAATGAGCCATTCGGCAGCAGCGATGAAGTCGTCGAACACATTCTGTTTCTGCATCTTTGTGCCTGCTTTGTGCCATGCTTCGCCATACTCGCTTCCGCCTCTTAGGTTCACTTGCACATAGATACCGCCCTGCTCCATGAATGGAATTCGCATGGAAGAGAAGTAGGGTGGCAACGCAACATTAAAGCCCCCGTAGCCATAGAGATATACAGGATTCTTGCCATTGAGCTTCAAATCTTTGCGGTAAGTGAGGAACATCGGCACGCGGGTTCCGTCTTTACTCGCATAAAACACCTGCTTGGTGACGAAGTCATTCGGCTTGAAATTCACCTTCGGTTGGCTGTAAACGCGACTCATTCTGCTGTCGGTGTCAAACTGATATACTGTGCCGGGAACGGTGAACGAACTGAAAGAGAAGAAGCATTCCGGTTCATTTCGCTCGCCCGAAAAACTCACACTGCCGACCGATGGCAGTTTTATTTCGCCTATATTACGGCCTTCAAGCGTGTAAAGATAACAATGAGAACTGGCGTCCTTACTGTAGTTCAGCACCATTTTCCCATGGGTGAAAGTGACGTCATCAAGCACATATTCTGCTTCGGGAACAAGCACTTTCCAATCCTTAATGCCTGGCTTGGCGAGGTTGGCCAGCATCAAACGGTTCTTCTGTGCCCCTGCGTTGGTGAAGATATAGATGCTGTCTCCCACGGTCTGTACAGGCGAATACTGAAGGTTCATGTCGTTGGTCATCTGCACGAACTGAGCGTCGGGCCGTCGCAAGTCGCGCACATAGAGGTTGTTTCCGCTGCCTTCTCCCGACTCCGTCAGATACATTACGGTTTCTTCTTTGTTGACCATTACGTCATAAAAACGCAGTGGAAATGCCGGATTTTGATAGAACAATTCATCCTCGCTCTGCGGAGTTCCGAGCTTGTGATAATAGATTTTATGCACTTCGTTCTTGCTTGTGAAGGCATGACCTGTGGGTGCATCGTAGGCACTGTAATAGAAACCGTCGCCTCTCCAGGCTGCATTGCTGAACTTTGCCCATTCGATATGGTCGGTCAGGTCTTGCCCTGTTTCGAGGTCTTTCACGTAGATTTCCTGCCAATCGCTCCCGTTTCGACTCACGATATAAGCCATATAACGGCCGTTATGAGAGAAACTGACCGACTTTAATGCCACAGTTCCGTCGCTGCTTAGTTTGTTGGGATCGAGCACTTCATGCAGTGTGCCGCCCAATTTATCCATTTTATAGAGCACACTTTGGTTCTGCAAGCCGTTGTTTTTGTAGACATACCACGTGCCATGTCGCTTGAACGGCGTGCTTACTTTTTCATAGTTGGCCACTTCCTTGAGGCGCTTCATGAGCTTCGGACGCTGTGGAAGCTGGTCAAGGTAATGTCGGGTCAATGCGTTTTCTGCCGTGACCCAACGCTCTGTTTCGGCACTGTTGTCGTCTTCAAGTGGGCGGTATGGGTCGGCAATCTGTGTGCCGAAATAGGTGTCAACGGTGTTGTCTTGAGGTGCTTTCGGATAGTGAAAGCTCTGTGCTATCATGCAGGATGCAGTCATAGTCAATGTTGAAGTCAATAGTAATCTGATGTTCATCTTAAAGCCATTTCATTTGATTTATTGTACGAAATTAGGCAATCTTTTGCATGATTTCGGGAATATAACGTTAAAAGAAGATAAAAATGAGGTCTTTTGTCACATTTGTTACTCTTCTTTGCACTGTCATATACCTATCTTTGCATACAGAAATTTAATTAAAAGTAAACAGATATGACACACGGACATGAAATACTCCACATGATGGAGGGAAAGAGTTTCGCCTCAAAGCAGGCGCTTGTTGATGCAATCATTGAACGCTTCGGCGCTGCAGAACGCTTCTGCACATGCTCTGTCGAGGGGCTTGATGCTGCAGAGATTGTCGACTTCTTAGATGATCGCGGCAAGTTTATGGAGACGCCGGATGGTGGCTTCACCGTCAATTTGGGTATGATGTGCAACCACTGAACCATAGGAAAGGAGTGATATTATGGGGAAGAAGATAGACTTATCTCGCACGGTTTACGACCTCACTACCCAGTATCCGGAGCTTATTGAGGTGCTTTCGGGGCTCGGATTAACCGATATAACGAAGAAGTTTCTACGCAATTCGGTAGGCAAACTGATAACTATTCCGAAGGGTGCAGGCATGCATGGCATCGAAATGAAAGCCGTTATCGATGCTTTGGAGCAGCAAGGTTTTGAGGTTGTTGGGGCAGGAAAGCCCGCGATGAGTACTGAAACACTACGCCCTGTGGCTGAAAACACGCGCACGGAGCAGTTGAAAGGCTACCTCAGACGACTTGGAACAGGAGAGAGTTTGGAGGCAGTCCGCAAGGATTTTGCCCATGAGTTCGGCGATGTAGAGGCTTCGGAGATCATGCAGGCAGAGCAGGAACTGCTGGCCGAAGGCACGCCCTTGCATGAAGTTCAGCAGCTTTGTGACATTCATTCTGCCTTGTTTCATGGGGCAACTCGTGAGGAACGCATGGCTAATGCCGAGCAGGAAGTGGCGGCATCTGTCAGCCGTCATGACGAAATTCATGCCATGGCGCAGGCCAATACCCAACGCGCTGTCGACCTGTCGCATATAGACGGGCATCCCATTCAGACTTTCTTGCGCGAGAACGAGGCTCTTGAAGCGTTGCTGAAGCAGGCATTTGAAGTGCTTGAAACACGTGGAGATATCACCGAATTACTATTGCGCATACGTGAACTTTCCATTCATTATGCGAAGAAAGGCGACTTGCTCTATCCGCATCTTAAAGTAAGATATGACATCAGTGGGCCGTCACAAGTGATGTGGACTATTGATGATGAGATACGCAACGAGCTTGGAATTCTGATACGAAAAGGCGAACATGACGAGCTTTGGTGGGGCAGAGTAGGGGCTGTTTTGAACCGTGCCAAGGAAATGATTTATAAGGAAAACAACATTCTTCTGCCCCTTTGTGCGGCCAACTTCACGGAAACGGAGTGGCAACAGATTTACCGTGACAGTAAGGATTATGCCGTCTGCCTCGGTGTTGAGCATCGCATCTGGTCGCAGGCAGAGTCAAAAGAAACCGTCAGAACACAGCACGAAGGCGAAATAGTCATGCCGGGAGGTCATCTCACTTTAAGTCAGTTGACGGCTATGCTCAATACACTTCCACTTGAAATCACCTTTGTAGATGCCGACAACTTCAATCGTTATTTCAACGAAGGGAGCAAGATATTCAAGCGTCCTTTAATGGCTATCGACCGTGAAGTCTTTAGTTGTCATCCGCCGAAAATAGAGCCGATGGTGCGCAGTATCATTGAGGATCTGCGTTCGGGAAAGCGCAGTCAGGTGCCGATGTGGGTGGAGAAATGTGGTCATCCCATGTATGTCAACTACATGGCTGTGCGAGATGACGAAGGAAACTACGTCGGAACGGTCGAAGTTGTGCAGGATATGGAGTTTGCAAAGAAGCACTTTCAACGGTAAAGAGCGTTTCTCTTAAGCTCTCTAAAGGGAGGGTAGACCGTGCAGAGTGAAGTTTTCCATGCTGCTTTTTGAAAGCACAGACGCCTTGAAATAAGGCATATCCTGTCGCTATAAAATAAGAAGGTGGATTGCCTACCCTTAAAATCGTAAGCAATCCACTTTTATTTTATTTCGTAAATCCTGTTTTCCTCTACTTGGGAAAAGCTGAGAAAAACTTGTGTTTTAACCCTCGAGAATTCTTCTTGCACCTCTATATCGGTGGGCATAATAGCCTTCTTCGCTGTTGCTTATGGTCACTCCATACTTGCAGCTGGAATGAATGAACTTGAAATTCCCGTCATCCCTGACCTCACATACAATGCCGACATGACCGATATTGTGTTTTCTTGAACCGAAAAACACGAGGTCTCCCACCTGAATTTCATCCTTATCAATAGATAATCCCTGTTTCCACTGGTCGCGACTTGACCGCCCAAGTGAGATGTTCATGCACTTATAGACATAGCTTGTGAACCCCGAACAGTCGAAACCCGATGGACTTGATGCGCCATAACGATAGGGAGTGCCGAGGAAGTCCTTGGCTCTGGTGATGAGATCAAAGCCTGAAACATTGAAGAGTGCCTCGAATTCACTGTGATCACAATAGTCTTCGATGCCTTCAGAAGCGTCTTCAGGCGTGATAGGGTTGCCCGCAACAGCGAACGAAAAGGAGGTAATCCATAGGATTGAAAGGGCGAATATCTTCTTAAAATACATTTGCTTGGTTTTAGGTATGACACAAAGTTATGAAAAAAATGCCACTCATGAAAATGTATGATTACATAAATTAACAGACTGTTCGCCCTCATCCGCAGCCATTAAAAACTTTTTAGAGGCTTTAACGGCTATCTCAAAAATTTCACATTTTTGCCTTTTTGTGCAATTTTTCGTTATATTTCGCCCTATAACCACTTATATATAATAAGGTGAAAAGTTATAAATAAGCCCACCAAGCAAAGGCTTTTCGGCGCTGAAGATAGTCAGTTTCATGCATGTGGGCATAGGCCTCGCGCTCAAAAGCAATGTTACTGTAGGCTCTGCCTCGCATCATGAGACGCGCCAACCACTCAATGACATACCAGAGATAGAAGCCGACAAACAAGGTTTCCTGCATCTGGCGGGTGTGTATGCGCTCATGAAGTATGAGGTCGGGAGTAAGCCGTGTCTCCGTCCTACACACTATAATGCCCATGAAGTTCATGGCTTCAAAGCCCTTGAAAGGCAGAAACCGATTGCGAATAATAATCATATTGCAGACAAAGTTAACGAAAATAAGGGAATGACCGGCCCTTAATTCCGTTTATTTTCAAGTCCACTGAAACTGTTTGTCACAAGGTGTTTTGTTCCGAAAGAATGTACTTTACCGCATGATTTCACGGTTAACGGGAAATAGGTTAAATCTTTTCAGCGAATTTTACAAATGCTCTTGAATGCTTGGTGTATTCAAAAAGTGCATTGTCTTCGTTCCAAATGTGTGCTGTTTCGAAGTAGTTTGTAACGTTTTGGCATTCATGAAGTTATGAAAGTCAAGGTAAAATGCGAGGTAAAATCACGCTGAAAAACTATGCGATTTGCGTCAAATCAGCTCGCAACTTGCGTCATTTTACCGCATAACTTGATGCAAATAGCAACGTGATTAGCGTCAGATGACAATGTAAAATGATTAAAATGGAGACACCAATGCCATAAAAAGGCTTCGCACTCACGCAAAAAACGCGTTTTTATTTCTATTTGGTTGAGCTTTGAAATGTTAAAAACGGGAAAGAAAGTTGACAATAACAGTCCATTGGAAAAATGAGATATACAGGGTGTCGTATATGTCCTTATGAGCTGTGTCAACACAAAACCATAGAAAAGAAAGAATTCTGTAAACCATGAAGTAAGTCATGTGATAATCTGACATTATTTTAACGGTTTTCCTTACAGATGCTTTCGATTATGAAAAGTTTATGAAACAATTCATTGTGTATTACGCTTTTTCTCACTATCTTTGCACAAAATATGCATGCATTCGGCAAATCTTGGTTGCTTTTCAGGCCTTTGTTTGCCCGTTTTTTGCATGGTATGAAGTTGTGGAACCTTTCGAAAAGCGTTTCATGTAAAGCGAGCAAAAAGAATAAAGAGAAGAAAACGATGAAGCATAAGTTAAGGAGTGCCGTCTGTACTGAAGGCAGGAGAATGGCCGGTGCCAGGGCCCTTTGGGTGGCAGCCGGTATGAAACACGAGCAAATGGGCAAGCCTATCATCGCCATTGTAAACAGTTTCACGCAGTTTGTGCCTGGACATACGCACTTACATGACATTGGTCAGATTGTAAAACACGAGATAGAACGACTTGGTTGCTATGCAGCGGAGTTCAATACGATTGCTGTTGACGACGGAATTGCCATGGGACACGACGGTATGCTCTATTCACTGCCTTCGCGGGACATTATTGCCGACTCCGTGGAATACATGGTCAATGCACACAAGGCGGATGCAATGATCTGTATTTCCAACTGCGACAAGGTGACGCCGGGCATGCTTATGGCGGCTATGCGACTGAATATTCCAACGGTTTTCTGTTCGGGTGGCCCCATGGAAGCAGGCAGGTGGCGCGGTGAGAATGCCGACTTGGTGACTGCAATGATTAAAGGTGCCGACCCATCTGTTACAGATGAGGAGATGACTGCACTTGAAAACTGTGCTTGTCCGGGTTGCGGCAGCTGCTCGGGCATGTTTACTGCCAACTCAATGAACTCGCTTACCGAGGCCATTGGATTAGCTTTGCCAGGCAATGGAACCGTTCTTGCCACGCATAAGAACCGCATTCAGCTCTTCAAAGATGCTGCAAAGCTGATTGTGAAGAATGCTTTGGCCTACTATGAAGCGGGCGATGAGCGTGTTTTGCCACGTAGCATTGCCACGCGTGATGCCTTTCTCAATGCCATGACTTTAGACATTGCCATGGGTGGAAGCACGAATACGGTGCTGCATCTGTTGGCTATAGCCCAGGAAGGAGAAGTGGAGTTCAGCATGAACGACATTGACAAACTGAGCCGACATGTGCCCTGTCTCTGCATGCTTGCCCCCAACACGCAGCGTTACAGCGTGCAGGAATGCAATCGGGCAGGCGGTATTCTCGGCATCATGAACGAGCTTCGCAAAGGCAAACTCATTCAAGGCAGTGTGCTTCGCGTAGACGGAATGACGCTCGATGAGGCCATGAAGAAATATGATATCACGCAGAACACGATAGATGCAGAGGCAGACCGCATCTATCACAGTGCTCCGGGACGTCGCTTTTCTACTGAAATGGGCAGTCAGGATGCGCGTTGGGAAAGTCTTGATACCGACAGAACGGCAGGTTGTATCCGCGACCTTGACCACGCATATACCAAGGATGGCGGGCTCGGTGTGCTCTTCGGGAACATTGCCAAGCATGGATGTGTGGTGAAAACTGCCGGAGTTGACCCTGCATTGTGGACTTTTTCAGGGCCTGCAGTGGTGTTCGACAGCCAGGAAGATGCCTGCAATGGCATTCTCAGTGGCAAGGTGAAGAAAGGCGATTGCGTAGTCATCACGCATGAAGGGCCTAAAGGTGGCCCCGGAATGCAGGAGATGTTATATCCTACTTCCTATATCAAGAGCATGCATATGGGCAAGGAATGCGCCTTGATTACTGACGGACGCTTCTCCGGAGGCACGTCGGGATTGAGCATCGGACATATCTCTCCGGAAGCTGCGGCAGGTGGAAATATTGGAAAGATTAAGGATGGTGACATCATCGAAATAGACATTCCAAACCGCAGTATCAATGTAAAACTCACGGATGAAGAACTTGATGCGCGCCCGCAACAGCCGTTGAAACGCCACAGAGTGGTGAGCAAAGCGCTGCGAGCCTATGCACAAAGTGTTACTTCGGCCGACAAGGGAGGTGTCCGCTTGATAGACTAAACCACATCATCCACCTTATTATATATAGACAACAGCATGACTAAAGAAGTTATTACGGGTTCAGAAGCACTGATGCGTGCACTGCGTGACGAGGGCGTTAAAACCATCTTCGGCTATCCCGGCGGTGCAATTATGCCGGTGTTTGATGCACTCTACGGCTATACGAGAGGAGAAAACAAGACATTTAACCACATCTTAGTGCGTCATGAGCAAGCAGCTGCACACGCAGCTGAGGGATTTGCGCGTGTGAGTGGACGCGTTGGAGTCTGCTTAGTGACGAGCGGACCGGGCGCGACCAACACATTAACCGGTGTGGCCGACGCCATGATGGATTCTACCCCGATTGTAGTCATTGCGGGACAAGTGGGTATTGGTGCCCTCGGTTCTGATGCTTTTCAGGAAGTTGACTTAGTAGGTGTGGCCCAACCTATTTGTAAATGGGCCTATCAGATACGCAGACCGGAAGACATTGCATGGGCAGTAAGCCGTGCTTTCTATATTGCGAAGTTGGGTCGTCCGGGGCCTGTTGTGCTTGATCTTCCCAAGAACACGCAGACAGATACCTGCGAGTGGCAGCCCGCAAAGACCACGAATGTCCGCTCTTATGACCCTTACCCCACGCTTGATACACAGGCAATTGAAGCCGCTGCACAGCTTATTAATGGGGCAAAGCGGCCATTTGCGCTCGTAGGTCAAGGCGTAGAACTCGGCAATGCGCATGAGGAACTGCTGGCATTCCTTGAGAAAGCCGATATTCCTGCAGGCAGAACGCTGCTCGGTTTGTCGGCCCTTGCATCCCATCATCCCTTGAATATGGGTATGTTGGGTATGCATGGAAGCTATGCAACGAATATGAAAACGCAGGAATGTGACGTGCTTATTGCCATTGGAATGCGTTTCAGTGACCGCGTAACCGGCACTCCCGAGACCTATGCTAAACAGGCCAAGGTGATTCATTTGGATATAGATGCATCGGAATTTGACAAGAACATCAAGACCGATGTGGCCGTTTTGGGCGATTGTAAGCAGAGTCTTCCAGCCATTACGAAGCTGTTACAGCCTGCAGAACACAAGGAATGGATTGCCTCTTTCAAGGATTATGCCGAGCAAGAACGCCTGCGTGTCATCGAGAAAGACATTCATCCGACCGATGGCCCACTGCTCATGGGCGAGGTTACGCATGTGGTTTCCGAGGCAACTCGAGGCGAAGCAGTTCTCGTAAACGATGTAGGACAGAACCAAATGATATCAAGTCGCTATTTCACTTTTAAGCAAAAGCGCTCCATTGTGACGAGCGGTGGCTTCGGAACTATGGGCTTTGGTCTTCCTGCGGCTATCGGAGCATGCTTCGGAGTGCCCCACCGCACGGTGTGTTGCTTTATGGGTGACGGTGGCATTCAAATGAGTATACAGGAGTTCGGCACGATTATGGAACATCAAGTTCCCGTGAAAATGATTCTTTTGAACAACACTTTCTTGGGCAATGTGCGTCAATGGCAGGACTTGATGTTCGGACATCGCCATTCATTTACAGACATGCTGAACCCTAATTATGCTGACATTGCACGCGGATATGGCATTCCCTATGATGTCGTTACCGACAGAAAAGACCTTAAAATGAAGGTAGAGAAGATGCTTTCCACGCCAGGACCTTACCTACTTGAATGTGCGATTAAGCCCGATGAAGACATTGTTCCCATGACATTACCGGGCAAAAGTGTCAACGAAATGCTGCTCGAACTGCACTATTAATCCTCATAAAGCCAAACAAGATGCAACAGGAAAAGAAACTATATACACTGCTTGTCTATTCGGAAAACGTCACAGGAATGCTCAGCCAGATATCCGCGGTGTTCACACGGAGGCAAGTAAACGTTGAAAGTATCAATGCTTCAGCCAGCAATCTGCCCAATATTCACAAATATACGATAACGGCCTGGAGCGACGAAGAGCAGATTATAAAGATTACGAAGGCCATAGAAAAGAAGATAGATGTCGTGAAAGCTGACTTCTACACTGATGAACAACTGTTCATTCACGAGGTAGCTATCTATAAAATTGCCACACCTGTGCTCATGAAGAACCCCGAGGTGTCGCGTACTATCCGTAAACATGACGCACGGATGTTAGAGGTTAACCCCACCTATACTACGGTTTTGCTGAACGGTTTGACAGAAGATATCATCAGCCTCTACAATCAACTCGATGCTTTTGGCTGCATTCTGCAATACACACGCAGTGGACGTATTGCCGTAACCCGCAGTTTCGATGAGCCTGTTTCAGTGTTTTTAAATCGTCAAGAAGAATTAAATCATGGAGAAACTGAGTAAAATCGGCAGTTATGAACTATTGGCCGAGCCTTTCCATTGCGACTTCTCGCATCATCTTTTCATGGGACATTTAGGCAATCATCTGCTGAATGCCGCCGATTTTCACTCCAATGACCGCGGTTACGGCATGACTTTTCTGAACCCAATCCACAGAACCTGGGTGCTCTCTCGCTTGGCCATAGAGATGAACGAAATGCCCGAGGCTTACGATCGCTTTACAGTTGACACTTGGGTTGATGCTGTCATGCGCTATTTCACCAGTCGAAATTTCCGCATTTCCAAAGGCAGTAAGACCATAGGATACGGCAGAAGCATCTGGGCAATGATAGATACCGACACCCGACAACCCGTTGATATACTCAATATTCGCAATGGACTTATCACCCAATATGTCGATACCGAGACGCCCTGTCCTATCGAAAAGAGCTCAAGAGTGAAGATGACCGAGACCGCAAGTCTTGTGCAGTCCATAGCCACCCACTATAGCGATGTCGACATGAATGGGCACATCAACAGCGTGAAATACATTGAACACGTGCTCAATCTGTGGCCACTCGAATGGTACAGACACCACTTCTTGAAACGTTTCGAGATAGCTTATGTGGCTGAAAGCCATTGCGGAGACATGCTGAATCTCTATCAGGAAGAGACCGGCGAAGGCGAGTTCTGTGTGCGGATAACCAAGAGAAGCAATGCTACCGCCGAAGAAACAGAAGTTGTAAGAAGCAAAGTTAAATTCATTAAAGAATGAAATTATATTTTGCAATTTCGTTCTAATATGTTACCTTTGCAGGCATAAAATATATTCATATAAACCGCGTTTCCCACTCATGGGACGCATATAAAAAGATATTATGGCAGAAATGAATTTCGGTGGCATTATAGAAACCGTTGTCACTAATAAGGAATTTTCCGTTGAGAAAGCTCGTGAAGTATTGAAAAACGAAACAATTGCCGTCATTGGTTATGGCATTCAAGGGCCTGGACAGGCTTGCAACCTGCGCGACAATGGCTTTAATGTCATCGTAGGTCAGCGCGAAGGAAAGACTTACGAAAAGGCGAAAGCCGACGGATGGGAGCCTGGAAAGACGCTGTTTTCTATCGAAGAAGCCATTCAGAAAGGCACTTTCATCTGCATGTTACTTTCAGATGCCGGGCAAATTGCCGTTTGGCCGAAGATCAAGGGCTATCTGACAAAAGGGAAAACGCTTTATTATTCACACGGATTTGTTATCAACTGGCAAGATCGCACGGGTGTAGTACCGCCTAACGACATTGATGTTGTCATGGTTGCCCCTAAGGGTTCGGGCACATCCCTGCGTACATTGTTCCGTGAGGGCCGTGGCATCAACTGCTCGTATGCCGTTCATCAGGACGCTTCGGGGCATGCAGAAGAGAAAGCACTCGCCATTGGTATCGGCATCGGTGCAGGCTATCTGTTCAAGACAACGTTTCAACGTGAGGCCACTTCTGACCTTACAGGCGAGCGCGGTTCACTCATGGGAGCCATGGAAGGACTGTTCGAAGCACAGTATGAAGTGCTCCGTGAGCATGGACATTCACCTTCAGAAGCCTTCAATGAAACGGTAGAAGAGATGACGCAAAGCCTCATGCCACTCTTCGGAGAGAAAGGAATGGACTGGATGTATGCCAATTGTTCGACCACAGCTCAACGCGGAGCACTCGATTGGGCGCCTCGTTTCAGAGAGGCTATCAAGCCGGTTATGGAGTGGTTATACCTCAGTGTGAAGACTGGAAACGAAGCCCAAATCTCAATAGATCGCAACTCTCAGCCCGATTATCGGGAGAAACTGAATGCCGAACTCGAAGAGATGCGCAATAAAGAAATATGGAGAGCAGGCGTAACTGTACGCAAACTGCGTCCTGAAAATAATTAATTTTTTCTCGTACATAATGTTGTAAGGGGGTGGTTTCCGTGAGGGAATTGCCCCTTTTTGTTACCTACCGCCGACCTTTCCCCAAGGGACAAGCCGGTTAATAAAGACCTACCCCCAACCCCTCCCCAAGGGAGGGGAGTCGTTATTGCAGTGTACTTACTCCTTAAAATGATTGCTGTTGCAGTAAAAATAATTATGAATTAAACCATTGTTCATTAGAATATAACTACTCATTCAACATTCCTCATTCCACATTCCAATAAAACACAACTCCACATTCAACACTCCTCATTCCACATTCCAATTATGAATTATGCATTGTGCATTATGAATTAAACTATAGTTGCGCTTGCCTTACTATCCATTTTCATCGTTGGCAAGAAATAGGTTAAATCTCTTCAAGAAACTTTACAATTGCTCTTGAATGCTTTAAGAATTCAAAAAGCACGTTGGCCTCGTTCAAAATACGCACCGTATTCTGCGAGTTTGCAATGTGTTGACAATCAGAACGTTACGAAAATAAAGGCAAATTATGAAGTGAAATCACGCTGAAAAACCATGCCATTTGCGTCAAATTACCCCATAACTTGCTTCATTTTACGATGCTATCTGATGCAGATAGCAACGTAATTAGCGTCAGATTACAGTGCAAGATGATAGAAGCAAGGGCACTGAAGCCATGAAATGGCTTCGCACAAGCATGGAAAGCGCATTTTCATTTCTATTTGGTGAACTCGAAAAGTGTTAAAAATGAGGAAGAAAATAAACAAAAACAAAGCCTCACCCCCAACCCCTTTGCTTTCCTCGTTGAGTTCACTCAACGAACAGCGACCGTTGGTTCTCCAAGGAGAAATGAGGATAGTAGAGCCTCTCCCCCAACCCCTCTCCGAAGAGAGAGGGGAGTAGTATGCTTTCTATTTCAATGGAATTAATGGTAAATATCTATTTTGTGGACTCCATTTCCCAGGCATTTTACTCCCCTCTCTCTTCGGAGAGGGG
>NZ_KV817501.1:13744-39051 GCF_001814685.1 Prevotella sp. HMSC077E09
CCTCTCTCTTCGGAGAGGGGTTGGGGGAGAGGCTTTCTTCCTCCCTTATTCCTTAGTAGAGGGGTTGGGGGGAGAGGCTTCCTTCCTCCTCTTAAAACCAGAAACTGCCGGCTTCAGGATTTGCATCGCCCTTGAAATTCCACCAGAAATCAAGAACGGCTTCTTTGAGATTAGTCAGTCCGAAAGCCTCCATGAGCGAACGAATTGATGTCAAGTCTTTCTGTGTATAGTCCTTTGCATCATTGCTTAACTTGTCAAAATCGGTGTTGTAAACCTTGTCATTAACTTCCCGTTCATCGCTGTCCATATAGATATTCATAGGCACATTGATAGTCGGCATCCATGCTTCATCCGTCAATTGACTACCGGATGGTGCACAGAACCCACTTGTCTTGCCATCCTTGAACTTAGAGTTTCGGGCGCGCATCAGGCGTATTTCGAGGTTAAACTGCTTATGGGTGTGCAGAAACTTAAAGTAGCCTTTCACGCCGATAGGGTTCTTTTCACCCGTAAAATCGGCTCCGTCAAAATGGTTGGTCTTGTTCCATGGAGTTGTGTCACAATAGAAATAAGAGAAGAACTTCGGCGAGTTTACGTCGTCACTCTCTTTCTTTCCACCGTAAGAAGGACGGATATTGTCTACCATGAAGAAGTGTTGATAATGGCTGTCTTCCCCGTTTTCGGTGATTTGCGAAGTGATATCATGGCCTGCTTTGTCATAATAATGAATGACGAAAGCCGACACATAATGACCGTTATTGCTGCCCATGAGATTGACAGACTTGGCATTCTGCGCGTCAGCTACCCACTTACCGTTTTCCAAAGTATAGGTAAGTTTATAGTTACGACCGATATATTTAACCTCTTTAGGTATTGAGTTCTGATGGAAAGCATGTGGACCGTGCAGGTGTCCGTTATAGATTTCAATCACCGCTTTAGCCGGGTTGAAGAGCGAAGGATCGAGTTCTGCACGCTCATTCGACTGTCCATCAATCGTAATTGGAAGCTTGACATTGATGTCCCACTGTCCGGTGCTGACTAATTTCCTTGCCGGATTATAGAAAGGAGAAGGCTTTCCGTCGTCTCCGAACTTGCTTTCTGCGGCGTGAAGCAGGTCAACAGAAAGCGTAAACTGGCGGCCGGGCTTCACGAATTTGATGAGACCCTGGAAGCCCATCGGGTTAGTTTCGCCGATGAAAGTACCGTTCAACTCGTCTATATAGCGGTAATCGTAGGGCAGTTCTGCCTTGTCAGTGACGCGAACAGAACTTATTCCACCTTGATACTTCACTTGTTTGAACATCGAGAAGAAGTGCTGATGTATCTTATCCTGACCGAGATTGAAGAACTGACTGTTCATCATTTCGCCCTTATCATTATAGTATTCCATCTTCAGAAGATAGACAACGGAAGGGTTGTCAACGCTGTTCTTCACCTTAAAAGCCTTGTTTTCGCTCGTTACATGCCAGCCCTCGCCTTTTGTGGTCTGCCATTCAATCACCTGGGCCGGCACAGAAGACGCCTTGAAATTGGCCATTTTCGGTGTTTTGTCGAAGTTTGCGGCATCATCAAGGGTACCTTCCTGCAACATAAAGACAGCGCGGACAGGGTCTTCATGCAGTTTATTTTCCTTCTCATTCTCGGGTTTTTCGGGGTTACAAGCCACGAACATACTGGCTATGACAGTGCTTAAAGCAAGCACAAAGCCGTTTATAAATTTCTTTGTTTTCATCGTTTTATGTTTTAATTAGAAGTTCCATGTAATCATACAGCGTATATCACGCCCCATATCATGAGCGTAGTAGCGGCTGCGGTTGGTATATTCCTTATACTCGCGGTTAAGGATGTTGTCGCCCATCAGACTCATTCGGAGTGACATTCCCTCACGCATCGGCACAGAAAGACTGGCTTCAAAGCCCACGAGATGATAGGCATCGGGAGTGAAAGCAATGAGATCTGTGGCCGGATTGAAGCGTGTCTGCTTGGCCACAAAGCGGTGGCTAAGCCCTATCTTGGGCGAATATGCCTTGCAGAAAGGCAGCGACCACGTCAGCGAATGTGTCAGGCGAAAACTTGGAATGTAGGGAAGATAGGCGTGAGACGGCATTTCACGCGCCCATATCATTGCCGAAACAAAGTGATAGTCGAGTGATTTGATGGGTTTGATGTGGGCATCTAAGTCTACACCTTGAAAGAAAGCACGTGTCTGCCTGTATTGAAACACGGGATAAGCTCCCGATACAACGGTGATATTTCGGCCCGTAGGCTGGTCATAGATGTAGTTGTTGATCCACTGAAGATAGCCGTCAAGCTGAACGTTGAAGTACTTATGGGCATACTTCAACGATGTAATCCACTTGTAACTCTGCTCCGAACGAAGTGTCGAATCACCTCTGACAAAGATGCCGGAGCTTAGTTCATTGCCGTTACTATAAAGCTCATAGACGTGCGGAGCACGCCAAGCGACACCGAAATGTGACGTCACTTTCAGTTGCTTGTTGATGTGATAATGGCCGCCGATACTATAGGTAAAGTTCGTGAAATCACGTTTCCCGCCATATCTCCTGCCTGTCCAATCGTAGCCGTCGGCCTTGGTTTGCTGCCCGTCGAAACGCACTCCGGCCTCCAATCCCCAGCGGTTGGCCGTGAGTTTCTGCAGTGCATAGAGGCCGAAAGCCACCTCGGTGTAGTTCGGGATGATAGGAACGACACCCGTTCCACGCTCATTATGGTTGTCGGTTACAAGCATCTGAGCGCCTGCTTCGCTTTTCCATTGTCCGTAACCCTTGTTCCAAACGAGTGCATTCTGCCATGAATTCAGATGCAGACTGACCGTAGGAATGTCGGAATGGTTCAGTCTTCGGATACGATTTTCACGTCGGTTGTCCTGCTGAAAGGTAGACTGGAAAGCGAAATGTCCTATGTTTTGATCGTCAAAAAAGGCTTTGAAATAAGCCGTGTGATGGTTGATTTGCTGAAAAGGATAGCCAATATGCCGACTGAAAGGCATGATATCAACGGGCCGTCCGAGTCTGATACGCTCTTGAAGCAGCTGCTCATTGCCCATCTGTGCACTCTGCATGACCCCTAATTTCTGGGCAAACAGACTGTATCCGGCCTCCAACCGCCATGCCTCACGGCTGTAACCAAGAGTCAACGAAAGGTCGTTCTCGCGCATTCCTGTATTGTTAAGCAAGTAATGTGCCGTGCTTCTGTCACCTCCGTTCTCGCTGTTCAGATGCAGACGCCACGCCCAGTTACCGTGCCATTTGAAGCTGCTTTCAACATAACCCGATGCTCCGAAGCGCCTGCCATTCGTGCCATAAAGGGTTGAAACCATGCCATGAAGCCCGCTGACTTCATAGGGCAGAGGCGACGGTTGCATGAGAATGATACCGCCAAGTGCCTCAGAACCATATTTAACGGCATCTGCTCCTTTCACCACCTCAATGTCACTATAGCTGTTCTTATCTACCTCGGGAGCGTGGTCTGCGCCCCATTGTTGGCCGGTTAATCGGGCCCCATTGCTCACCATGAGAATGCGATTGCCATACATACCATGGATAACGGGCTTTGAAACTATCGTTCCTGTCTGTATGGAACTCATGCCGCTGACGCCTTCAAGCAATGAACCTAAGGAGCGCCCCATGGCATCTGTGATGGCTGTCTGACTGATTTGGCTGCCTACTTGATTGGCTCCCATCATCTGACGGCGGGCCGAAACCACAACTTCATGTAGGCAAATGGAGTCGTGGACAGGTTTATCGGAAGTCTGTTTCTGTGCTTCTGACGGCATACACCAGCACAGGCATGCGAATAAAACGCCTGCCCACTGATGCTTGCCTGATTTCAATTTGAGCATCATAATCTGAAAATTAAATGTCAATAGCGGGTTCTTCTGCCTCTCATTTGTGCGAAGAACCGATGAAAAGGCCATGATACGGCCATGCGTGCACACGCAAGTGCACACTTATCCCCTATGCTGTAAGGTGACGATTAGCCTACTGTCGGAGGCGAATGGCTGTTGACAGACGCAACAACCTGATAGACAGTTTGTTCTGTGAAGACACATCTTTCAACCCAACTTACCGCTACAACGGGCACAAACATCATCGGCTTGACCACAGTCGACTTGTGCATGATGTAGTCACACACGCTGCAAACCTGCTTCACCGAGGCTTCATGACTGGCCGAAACCTTTGCTTTGCCGTGATAAGAAGAGTCGTGATAGTGGAAACCTTTAAGCACAACAGACGATGTGAACATTAAAATCAATGTCCAGACATATATGAGTTTTATCGTCGTTCTTGGCTTCATCGGTGTCCAAAAGGGGCATGTCGGCGTGTCAATACGCATGCCTTGAATGATATCCGCCGTAAAAGTACGAAAAAAAACAACGCATTATACCCCGTCAATGATTTATTTATACGATTTTAAATAGCATTAACATCTTTGAATAGTCTATGATAAGGCGAAATAAAATAAAGGGAGTTAACTCCAAACAGCCCCTATTTCTCTTTGGGTATAAACGTTCCTTCAGTACGTGAAATACCAATCAAGCGCTCCCCTTCGCACGTTTGCGCAGCAGCTCTCGTGCCTTGCTCGTAATCTCCATATTGTTCAGAGGATAGCCCAATCTCAAACATTCGAATATGGCTTCTGTCGCAATCTGCCTCACTCCTTGATGCAAACACAACACGTATTCCATGGCACTTTTGCCGTTTCTTAAAAAGATATTGGATAATCTTTCGTCCATATTTCAACATACATTAGGGTTTTGATGCAAAGATAAATGATATTATCTGAAATTCCAAACGAATGTATATAAAGTGTTGGAAATTAGGATAAAAGCCACCGATAAACAGCATGTCGAAAGGTAAGACGATTGTTGTTGCAGGAGAAATCAATTATAAATCATGCATTGTGAATTGTGAATTGAAATTCATTCTACATTCATCTTACTCCCTGTAAGAATAGCCGAAAAATGTAAAAATACTTGATGTCAGATTTGCATTTGCCTCAAAAAATGATTATCTTTGCCGTAGGGAAAGTGACTATGTGCTTTCCCTTTTTTCATGCCTTGCTGCAAAAGGTCTTGTAAGATGCGTCAAAATGCGGTGCAATCTGCGTCAAGTTACATTGTCATCTGCGTCAAGTTGTGTGCTTATCTGACGCAGATTGCAACGCAATATGCCTCATATGGCGAATTAAAAAGAAAGAAATCAGCACCCCATTTGGCTTTTACGGAAAAACAGAACAACGGCTGCCAACTTTCAATGTCAATAATTACGAAAACTTTCAACTGTTTTTTTGCAGTGCCGAATGGTGCTTTTCACACATGATTTCAACGCTGCTCACTTTGCCTTATCAGTATGAAAGACACGGGGTTAAAAGTCTTTAGAAGTGTTGGTTGTCATTGTTTAATGTCTGAGAACAATGGATAAAGAACGTGAATTTTAAGAAAATAGAGGGTAGAATTAATTATTTTTATGTAGCTTTGTGTCAGGAATAATGTTTAAATACCATAAATATGAGACTTTTTATTGCTTTTATCTGTTTTTATTCCTGCCTTGGGTTGTATGCCCAAAAAGCTGATTCGCTGCACATGGACAGCGTTGTTCACACCCTCCCTGACGTGATGATTAAGGGCGAAAGACCACTTGCCAAAGTACAGGGAAGCGCTATTATCTATGACCTTCCACGTCTGATTGCCAAGAAAGGTGCATCAAATGTCTATGAAGCCTTAAAGGAATTACCCGGCATCATGGAGCAGGATGGGAAGCTTTCCTTAGCAGGTTTCGGTACAACTTTCATCATTGACGGCAAAGTTTCCACGCTTTCTGCCGACGAAATTACAGCGCTTCTGAAAGCTATGCCCCCAAGTAAAATAGACAAAGTAGAGGTGTATTACAATGCTCCGGCTAAGCTTCAGGTGCGTGGAGCAGTAGTAAACATACGACTGAAACATGGCGGTGACAGTGAAACGCCATTGCAGGGAGAACTTGGTGGAGTATGGGCGCAGAAGCATGAACCTACATTTGACGAGCATGGAACCTTGCTTTTGAACAGCAAGAAGTTTGCCATGGACCTGTTTTATCAGCATGTTAACCGGAAAACCTATAGGACAATAGAATTCAACTCGCGTCATACCCTCAATGACGGAACCACACATCACATCGAATCCTTTGCGCCAAACCGTTATAAAGGCTATGGTCACAGGGTGCGGTTAGGCATGGATTACAATTTCAGTAAGGATCATTCGCTCACTCTGATCTATCAGATGACTAACACAAGCGGTTCAAGTCAGCAGACTACTACAGGGAATATCACGAGTCTTTCGGATATTAAAACACACACATGGCTGCACAACCTGCGGCTTGACTACACTGCTCCTTTCGGGCTGAAAGCCGGTGGAGAGCTTACATATTACCACGACCCATCGCATGAGAACCTTCAGAGTACTATCCCGACCGGCATGATGCGCCTCGCTGTTGATAACGAGCAGCGGATTAACCGATGGCGATTTTATCTTGCAAAAGAACATCAATTGAAAGGCGGATGGGGGCTGAATTACGGGGCAACTTATACCACAAGTATCAATCACGGCAGTCAAAACTACGTGCAAGTACACTCTACAACAGGCTACAGTCCGCAGTCCTCATACACGCGATTGCGCGAAGAGAGTGTGAATTTCTATGTAGGAAGCAATAAGGAATTCGGCAAAAAGCTTTCTGCCGAGGCTTCTTTGGCCGCTGAATATTACCACACTTTGTTATGGCACGAGTGGCATTTCTATCCTACACTGAACCTTACTTACCGCCCCAAAGAAGGCCATTTATTGCAATTAGGCCTAAGCAATAAACGAGAGTATCCTGCTTATTGGACAATGACTCCATTCACGGCATACTATGATGGAGGCTATAGTGAGATTACAGGAAACCCATATTTGAAGCCTTCGAGTGAGTATCAGCTGCAATTACTCTATCTTCTGAAGAACAAATATCAGTTGGTTACATGGTTCACGCATATCGATAATTACTTCATTCAAACGGTATATCAGCGCCCCGACAGACTGTCATTAAGCTATAAGAACTTTAATTTTAACTTCTCAGAACAGGCAGGTGTGCAGATGGTTATCCCTCAACAGTTTGGTAAAGTGTTGTCCTCCCGTCTCACATTGTTGGGCATTTGGCGACACGAGAAGGCCGAAGACTTCTATGATATTCCATTCAATCGCCATAGAATTTGGGGCGCTGTGACGCTGAACAATACGCTGACCGTATCAACAAAGCCCGACATCAACCTTTCAGTAAATGCCAGGATACGCTCTAAGAGCATTCAAGCCACGTATGATTTGCCGTCATCAGGCAGCGTGAACCTTAGTGCGCAATGGGCGTTTATGAAGAAGAAAGCTTCGTTGCGCCTATTCTGCAACGACCTGTTCCAAACGGAAACGATTGATCCTTACGTCCGTTTCAAGGGACAAGATCTTAGTGTCGATTACTCCTGTTACCGCACTTTCGGTCTCTCTTTCACGTATAAGTTCGGTGGATATAAGGAGAAAAAGCGCAAAGAAGCCGACACTTCGCGCTTCTGAAACAAGCAGAAGATAACGAGTTTAGTCTCTTTCCTCTCTGTCATTAAGGGGAAAGAGACTATAAGAAAAATTGAAAAGAGCATTTATGCTTTTGCGTTTTGCAAGAAAGGTAGTCTGCTGATGATCTGCTTAGCCATTGAAGTAATCGGAATGGAAACGACATAACTGATTACAATCAATACAACATAAATAACTAACGGATACTTAAATCCATAGATAAAGTCATGGAAAAGATGATAACAGAAGAATGAATGCGTCATCCACATCACCATGGATTGCCGTCCAAGTCGTTGCAGAATATGTGCTATGTGCACATTGAATTTGATATGAACTAACAGGAAAACATAAATGAATTCAAATGCCGGTGCAATGACTGATATCGTAAAAAAGCAGTTGATAATGAAAGTTGTTACGAGTGCAACGACAGCATATGACGAGTGATTTTCCAAGAATCGAGCACGCCATTTCCCTTTGTTTACATAGAAATGGAACACTGCTCCCACAACAAAAGATAGCAGAACATCGAAATAAACCAATACAAAATTATACCAAGCATCATAGTCTTTAGCCGGAGCTATGTATCGACTGATGATATATACACTAATGGTATACAGGACAAACGATACGGAAAGAACTGCGTACCCCCCCCCCATTTGTTAATAAATCTAAATACAAATGGCGCCGTAAGAGACAGCAAAGTGTAAGGGAAGAGGAACCAAGTTTCAGAGTTGTATGAACTGCTTAAACTCGAAACATTCAGCATTAACTTCGATAAACTGCCAGGATATGCGGACTCATTTACATAATGTCCGATGCTGACAAAAATGAGGAGAATGAGCCAATAGTGTATATAAATCTTCAACAGGCGCTTTACTTGTCCCTTCAGACTTAGTTTGTTGCGCACATAAACATAATGTAAACCATAGCCGCTGAGCATGAGGAAGATGCCTACCGGACTGCAGGCACGCGCTATGATGTTTACCAATGGACGGTCTCCGATATAGAGCCATGCACTATATTCACCGGGGTTCCAGTGGTTGAAGAGGTGAAGGAAGAGCATCATCAATATGGCAATGCCCTTAATATACGTTGTTTGTTCTTTTGTCATAACAGTAACTATAAGATGAAATGTTAGTCTCTGCGGAAGATGTCACGTGTATAAACCTTGCTTTCTACGTCGTCAAGGCAACTGTCGTAACGGTTGGCAATGATGGCATCCGACTGTGCTTTGAAGGTTTCAAGGTTGTTCACGACGCGGCTGCCGAAGAAAGTTGAACCGTCTTCGAGCGTCGGTTCATAGATAATTACCTGTGCTCCTTTGGCCTTGATGCGTTTCATCACCCCCTGAATACTGCTCTGTCGGAAGTTGTCCGAATGTGATTTCATCGTCAGACGGAACACGCCGATGCAGCACTTTTTCTCTTCCTTTGCGCTGTAATCTCCATGGTGATAGTAGTCATAATAGCCTGCCATACGCAACACTCTGTCGGCAATGAAGTCCTTTCTTGTGCGATTACTCTCGACAATTGCTTGGATTAAGTTCTCCGGAACATCGGCATAATTGGCCAGAAGTTGCTTTGTATCCTTGGGCAAACAGTAGCCTCCGTAGCCGAAAGAAGGGTTATTATAGAACGTGCCGATACGCGGATCAAGTCCTACTCCACTGATAATCGACTTCGTATCTAAGCCTTTCGATTCGGCATAAGTATCGAGTTCGTTGAAATAGCTCACGCGAAGTGCAAGATAGGTGTTGGCAAACAGCTTCACCGCTTCGGCCTCGGTGAGTCCCATGAAAAGCGTGTCTATGTCTTTTTTAATGGCACCTTCCTGCAAGAGTGCAGCGAATTCATGGGCCTTTTCATCGAGTTGTTGGTCGCCTTCAGGACGTCCGATGATGATGCGACTCGGGTAGAGATTGTCATAAAGGGCTTTGCTTTCGCGCAGGAATTCGGGAGCAAAGAGGATGTTTTCACAGGCATATCTCTTTCTTATTCCCTCGGTATAACCTACCGGAATGGTACTCTTGATGACCATGATAGCCGTGGGATTGACCTGCATGACGAGTTCGATGACTTCTTCAACATGGGTGGTATCGAAGTAATTCTTTACCGGGTCATAGTTTGTGGGCGTAGCAATGACGACGAAATCTGCATCGCGATAGGCTGCAACAGCATTTGTTGTAGCCATAAGATCAAGTGGTTTCTCGCGCAGATACTTCTCGATATATTCGTCTTGTATGGGCGACTGACGACGGTTTATCTGTTCAACTTTCTCGGGAATGACGTCAACTGCTGTCACATGATGATGCTGGCTGAGCAGCGTTGCAATGCTCAACCCAACGTAACCTGTACCTGCTACTGCTATCTTTACACTCATATTTGGATTTATTTTTATAGTTCTTATTCTTTAACGGATTATAAAACCGCCCTCAGACACGCATCTCCCGAAAGGCCGAATAAACGATAGGAATGGTCACAAGCAATGAAACGAAGTCGCTGCATGCCTGACAAATCTCAACACCTGTAAGTCCGAAGAAACGCGGAAGCACAAGAATGAGGGGGATGAAAAACAGGCCTTGGCGTGAAGCTGCAAGGATATTGGCCCGTATAGGCTTTCTACATGTCTGCATCATCATATTGGCCATGATGAGAAAAGCCCAGAAAGGAAATATCAACAACTGGTATCTCAGCGCACGGATGCCTATGGAAATCACGTCAGCATCATTGCGGAAGAGTTCTATGGCACCGTCGCTGAAGATGAAAAGCACTACAGACCAGAAGAGCAGAAAAGCCGATCCGAGTTTCACACAGAACCAAAAACCACCCTTTACACGCTCATACAGCTGCGCACCATAGCAGAAACCGCACATCGGTTGATAGCCTTGTCCGAGGCCAACGATGATACTAAAGATGAACATCATAATGCGGTTGACGATGCTCATGGCTGCAATTGCGGCGTCACCATACTGAGATGCGCTCACATTCAATGCGATTGTTGCCACGCTTGCAAGGCCTTGTCGCGACACGGAAGGCGTGCCCCCGGCAATGATTTCCTTAATAAACATCCGACGATGCGAGAAGTTTCGCGGTGTATAATGGATAATGTTCTTATGCCTGCTCATGACAAACATCACCACGAGTCCTACCAATTGGCCGACTACAGTAGCGGTAGCTGCGCCCTTGATTCCCATGTCGAAACCGAAAATAAAGAGGGGATCGAGCACGCAGTTCACTACGGCTCCCGCGATAATTCCATACATGGAATAGCGCGCATAGCCCTGAAAACGCATCTGATTGTTCATGCAGAGGGTACACATGATGAGGGGAGTGCCAAGCAAAGAGATGCCGAGATACTGGCGCGTATAGGGCAGAATGGTCGGTGTGCTGCCTAAAAGGATTGAGATTTTATCTAAGAAAAGCAGCCCCAAAGCCACGATGATGAGCGATGTAAAGAGTGCATAACCGAGTGCAGTAGTAGCCATAAGCTCGGCATTTCGACGGTTACGGCTGCCCAACTGCCGCGAGATATAATTGCCTGAACCGTTTCCAAAGAAGAAAGAAAAGGCCTGAACGAAGAACATTACAGAGAAAACGATGCCTACAGCTGCCGTTGCCTGTGTGTCAATCTTGCCCACAAAGTAAGTATCAACGATGTTATACAAGTTGGTGACAAGCATTGAAATGATTGTCGGAACAGCCATTGTTCCAATCACTTTCGGTATCGGTTCCCGGGTGAGAAATGTGTAGTTATCCTCCTGTTGCATGCGCCCTGTTCAGTCTTCTGCCTCTAAATCTTATTCAGAACACGTTGTTTGTCGTTCTTTTTCCCTATTTCATTGCAGTTCACTTCAATGTAAGCAATATTCTGCAAGTCGTGAGAAATGCTCGCCTTGTTGGTCGTCTGATTCTGCAAAGTGCCTCCGATGGTCGTCAATATGTTCTCTTCAATGGAGGAAACTTCATGCTTTCCAAAAGCCACATTGAAGGGTTGTGTAGTCATCAACTCATTGTTCTCATCCATCGTTTTTCTACTCATTATTGATTTTAGAGGCAAATATACGATTATTTTCTGACGGAGACAACCTTTTCATTCGTTTTTGTTGAAAACGCCATATACTTGTAAGCATAGGCCAAGAAAACGGGGAAAGCATTGCGATTCGCGTCAAATCAGCGCATAACTTGCGTAGTATATGGAGCAATCTTGAATGTTTTGTTAAACATAATGGGTTGAACATGCAGCACATGCTGTGTGAGTTGCACACGCTGAATGGCGCTTTATTCAACCGTCCAGATATCATTTGTTTCGAGCAATTCAGTGAAATTGTGATATCTTTTTCGGGCTTTCACCTCTTTAATCTGACTGTAGATGCAGTCTTCATAAGTAGGGGCGGCAACGTCGCGGATAACGCCCAAGGCCACAGGAAAACCGTGCTCATTGTCCATCATGGCCAATTTCAGCTGCAAAGTGTTGTCTTCACAGTGGGCATCATGCACGAGAATGTCTTGCTCTGTGATGCCGTTTTCGCCTAATTTCACGACTTTAAGTGCGAAGCCTTCTTGCATTAAGCCATATTCTTTGTGCTTTCCAAAGCGCATCGGACGGCCATGTTCCAAGTAAATGGCATGCTCGGCACGTCCTTCCCGTGTATAGATTGGGGCATAAGTCCCATTGTTGAAGATCATGCAGTTCTGCAAAACTTCGCATACCGAAGCCCCTTTGTGCTGTTGGGTTGCCTTGAGTGTTGCCACCGTATGGGCGCCGTCGTTGGCCACAGTGCGTGCAAAGAAGCGACCACGTGCGCCGAAACATAGTTCAGCCGGACGGAAAGGATCTTCTATTGTGCCGTAGGGACTCGACTTAGAGACAAAGCCTCGCGGTGAAGTTGGAGAGTACTGGCCTTTCGTCAAGCCATAGATGCGGTTGTTGAGCAGTATGATATTGATGTCGATATTGCGTCTTAAGGCGTGTATGAAGTGGTTACCGCCGATGGCAAGTCCGTCTCCATCTCCCGAAATCTGCCATACTGTGAGCTGCGGATTGGCCACTTTCACGCCGGTTGCAATAGCAGCCGCACGCCCATGGATAGTCTGCATGGCGTAGGTGTTGACGTAGTAAGACAGGCGTCCGCTGCAACCTATGCCCGAAATGACTGCCGTTTCATGAGGTGGAATGCCTGATTCGGCCATTGCTTTCTGTAGAGAAGCCAAGAAGAAATGGTCGCCGCAACCTGGGCACCAGCGTGGTTTTCCTTTTTTATAATCGTTGACTGTGTATTCCATAGCAGTGTTTTATTCGTTGATAATCTGTTGAAATGCAGTGACAAGAGCATCGACCATGAATGGTTGTCCTTTCACTTCATTGTATTGTCTTGGGTAGAAACCATCGATTTTCATGCGCAGATAGCCTGCAAACTGCCCCGTGTTCTGTTCTGCCACCACCACTTTGGGGTAGCTTCTGAACACTTCTGCCGTGTTCTTGGGCAGCGGATTGATGACTCGAAAGTGTGCCAATGCCACCTTACGCCCATGCTTTCTCAGCTCTTCCATGGCTGTATAAAGGTGTCCGAAGGTGCCTCCGAAGCCGACTATCAATAGGTCTGCATCGTTCTTATCCCCCAGAACGTGGATGTCAGTTACTGGAATTCGGGCCACTTTCTCGGCTCTTAACCGTGTCATCAGGGCGTGGTTATCGGGTTTGTTGGATATGCTTCCGGTCTCATTGTCCTTTTCCAATCCGCCAACAACATGCTCGCAGCCCTGCATTCCGGGCGTAGCCCAATAGCGTGCGAGGCTCTCCGGGTCACGTTGATAAGGACTGTAAGGGGTTGTTGAGTTGGCTTTTACCTTGTGAGGACGTATCTCCGGCAGTTCAGTTACAATGGGGAGGCGCCATGCTCCCGAGCCATTGGCGATGTAAGCATCGCTCAGTACGACGACAGGTGTCATGTGTTGCACTGCAATCTGACAGGCTAAATAAGCTGAGTGAAAGCAATCTGTGGGCGATATTGGGGCAATAACCGGCATCGGACTGTCTCCATTGCGCCCGAAGAGCACTTGAAGTAGGTCGCTTTGTTCGGTCTTTGTGGGCAAACCTGTAGAGGGACCACCGCGTGTAACATCAATAATGACGAGTGGAAGTTCATCCATAACCGCCAGATTTATAGCCTCCGACTTGAGACAGATGCCTGGTCCGGAGGTTGAAGTAACAGCAAGTGAGCCGGCAAAAGAAGCTCCGATACCCGATGCGCAGGCAGCCAATTCGTCTTCACATTGCATGGTAACGATACCAAGTGACTTGTGTTTAGACAGCTCAATGAGGATATCTGTGGCGGGAGTAATGGGATAACTGCCGAGAAAGAGCGGCAAGTTGGCTCTTTCTGCTGCAGCAATGAGACCGTAAGACAGGGCTTTGTTGCCCGTGATGTCCATGTAGCGGCCCGGCTTTTTGTGAATAGATTCGATGCGATAAGTGGCAGGAACCGACGCATGGGTGTTGTGCCCATAGTCGTATCCGGCATGAAGTACGCGGATGTTGCAGTCGGCAATCTGCGGTTTGTCCTTGAACTTATGGGCAATATAGTCCACAACTCTCTTGCGACTGCGGTTGAATAGCCAGCAAACTATGCCCAAAGCAAACATGTTTCTGCATTTAAGAACCGTCTTTGGGGCAATGTCTTCGCCTTTCAAGCAGGCCTTGACCATAGTCGTTATAGGGCAGGCTACCACATGGTCGGCCTTGATTCCGAGTTCTTTGAGATAGTTGTTTGTCTTGAATTCTGCCTTTCGAAGGTCTTCTTCCTCAAACGAATCAATGTTGATGATGATAGTAGCTGTGGGTGAAGCATACTGTATCTGTGTTTTCAAAGCAGCTGCATTCATGGCTACAAGCACGTCACATTTGTCGCCCGGAGTATGTACCTCTTCATCGCCAATCTTTACTTGATAGCCACTGACTCCAGTCAGAGAACCTTGCGGAGCACGTATGTCGGCAGGATAATCCTGTAGAGTTGAAATGCTGTTTCCGGCCGTTGCCGATACCAAGGAGAATATAGTTCCGGCCAATTGCATGCCATCTCCCGAGTCGCCTGAAAAGCGGATGACCACTTGTTTGAGTTCCTTTACTTCAAGTCCTTTCATGGGTGAATAGATAATGTCGTGTCAAATATAGAAGAAGAAAATGGAAAAAGCAAGAAAAAGCGTAAGAAAAGAGAAAAGAAAATGTATTCAGTTCTCTCGTTTTAATAATCATTAACGCCTCTCGAGTCACAATTGTTACCAAAGCAAAGGATATGGATGAGCTAACTTTGCACCACAAATTGAAACATAGATAAACAAAAACATGATGACAGAAAACAAGATGTTCTGTTTCCAATGCCAGGAAACAGCAAAGGGAACAGGGTGTACAATTCAGGGCGTTTGTGGCAAAACAGCTGAAACCAGCCAATGGCAAGACCTGCTGTTGAGCGTAGTTCGTGGAGTAGGAACCATTGACCATTGTCTTAAGAAGGCTGGAAAAGAAAGTTTTCCTGCTGTAGAAGACTTTCTTACGGATGCTCTTTTTACGACGATTACGAATGCCAATTTCGACGATGATGCCATTCTTCGCAAGATAACCGACGGCATTGTGTTGAAGAAACAATTGGCAGATAAAGCATCAGAAGAAAGTGTTTCACTCCCGGATTGGCCCGAAGTGAAGTGGGGAGGAGATGAAGATGACTTTGAAGCAGAGGGTAAACGCGAGGGTGTTCTGCGCACAGAGAATGCCGATCTGCGTTCTCTGAAGGAACTTACCGTGTTGGGTTTAAAGGGAATGGCAGCCTATTATGAGCATGCTTCACGTCTTGGGGAGCATAGTTCTGCTATCATTGATTTCATGAGTGAAGCGCTTTACACAATCACTGACCCTGATTCAAGCATGGAAACACTGCTCAATTGTGTGCTCACAACAGGCAAATACGGTGTTGATGTCATGGCACTGCTCGACAAAGCCAATACAGAAGTCTATGGAAATCCAGAGCTTACGAAGGTCAATATCGGTGTAGGCAAGAACCCTGGCATACTTATCAGCGGTCACGATCTTAAGGATATAGAAGATCTTTTGAAGCAAACCGAGGGCACAGGCATTGATGTTTATACCCACGGTGAAATGCTTCCAGCCCATTACTACCCACAGTTGAAGAAGTATAAGCATCTTGTAGGCAACTACGGTAATGCCTGGTGGAAGCAGAAGGAAGAGTTTGAGACGTTCAACGGCCCTATCGTTTTCACGACCAACTGTATCGTTCCCCCTTCTCCAAAAGCCAGTTATAAGGACCGTGTCTTTACGACTAATGCTGCCGGTTACCCCGGATGGAAACATGTTGAGGCCGGAGCTGACGGACATAAAGACTTCTCTGAGGTGATAGCCTTGGCCAAAACGTGTCAGGCTCCGACTGAAATTGAACACGGAGAAATAGTGGGTGGCTTCGCACATGCACAGGTCTTTGCCCTTGCCGACAAAGTAGTTGAGGCCGTAAAGAGCGGTGCAATCCGTAAGTTTGTAGTCATGAGTGGTTGCGACGGACGTATGAAGAGCCGCAATTATTACGAAGAATTCGCTGCAAGATTACCGAAAGACGTTGTTATCTTGACGAGTGGCTGCGCGAAATTCAAGTATAATAAGCTCGATCTTGGCGCCATAAACGGCATTCCCCGCGTGCTTGATGCAGGCCAATGTAACGATTCTTATTCCTGGGCTGTAGTCGCTTTGAAGCTTAAAGAGATATTCGGAGCCAACGATATCAACGAACTTCCTATTGCTTTCAACATCGCTTGGTATGAGCAGAAAGCCGTTATCGTGCTGCTGGCACTGTTGTCTTTAGGCGTGAAGAATATCCACATAGGCCCTACACTGCCTGCATTCGTGTCGGAAGGTGTGCTGAAAGTCCTTGTAGAAAACTTCGGGTTAGGAGGTATCACTACCGTAGATGAAGACATGAAACGCATGATTGGCTAAGTTTTGTCATACACTATACATCAAAAACCGCATCGAGTAATCTTCCCGATGCGGTTTCCTTTTTAGGTAAAATGCCGGAAAACAAATCTTTTCCCTCTTTTACTTTCTTGACTTTTTCCCTTTCTATGCTCCGTGGAACAGGTATTCATTCTGTGTGTCGAAAGTCATTTGAGTGAATAGTTCATTGAGCAGATGGTCGGCCACATCAAGCGCGCGATGAAGCAATCGGTCTGAGAATTGCTGCAACATCGTGTTAGCTCGCTGCGGATTGTCTTTGTAAACAACGAGATACTGGGCTTCGAAATCATGTTGCAAGCGGTCATTTTCAATCTCCAACTGTGCATAACGGTCTTTGATGATTGGTGCATAAGCATTGTAATTGACCATTCCTAAGGTCATCACCTTACGGAACTTCCAGTATGCCGACTCATGATCAGCTTTCCCTCTACCGCGGGTATAGGCTTCAGGAACACGCTTTACGCCTTGATAGAGCGGTAGAAATACGCCTAAATCTGCCATGCCGAGAGCCACATAAGTGATGTGTCCGATGCTCTGTGGAAGGTTTGGACGCACTTGAATGATGTGTGTCTGTGTCGTGCGGAAGATAGAAACCGGCCGATAAGGTTCCTTGCCGTTGTTGTGCAAGTAGGGGTCATGTGCGGTGCCATCATAGTGAAAGCGGAAAGCTTTACGCAATGTTTGAAGACTTATTTTCTCGTCAGCTTTGGCGAAAACGGGGAACGTATTGCGGCTCACATCGTTCTTGACAGAGGGCGAAAGCAGTTTCTGAATGCCCCACACACGGGGGTAGTTATACGTGAAATCATCACGATCGGCATCCTTACAGTCGTGTGAATAGGCTTCATGGAAATCGAACTTGCCTTGCTTCGGGTCGTAAAGTCCGTTCTTTTCAGCAAAGGAAATCAAGTCATCTGAAGCCAAATAGTTTTCTTTGTCGTTAGGATCAAAGTCGCGGAAACGGCTTTGATTGCCTGTAACGAAATATTGGTCGCGAGGCATTTTGCAAGCAAGCCAACGATGACCGCATGCGTTTTCAAGATACCAAATCTCGTTATCATCAATGAAACCGATACCGAAACCCTCGGCCGAACCATATTCTTCAATCAGTTTCCCAAGGCGTTCCACACCTTCACGTGCTGTGTGAATGTAAGGTAAGACGATGTTATACGTGCAGTTTTCTGCCAATCCATCTTTCACATAAGGGTCGTATTCAAGTGCCTTTTGGCTGCTGAAGATCGTCTCTGTTGAACTCATTCCCACGCCAACTGTATTGAAACCGGCACTTCCCCATTCGCCCGGGAACTGGTAATCCGGCAGAGCTGTGTAGCCCAGAGCAGTCTTGGGAAGTGGGCATCTGAAGCCACTGTCCTTGGCTACAAACTCAGTTGGCCCGTCAGTTGTGTTTTCATGAAACTCATAGTTGATAGCCATCATCGCATCAAAATCGCTCGAACGGCACAGATAACGTGAGCCGTCAGTGCTCATCTGGTCGCCGACAATGATGGTTGTACACTCTGATGACAACGTTGTTTCCCTGATATTCTTTTCTTTCTTCATGTTCATTGATTTATGTAATATTGTTTATATTGTCAGACTTTGCAGCTGTTCGGGCAGTTGAAGTGAGTCGCATGTAAAGTGTTCCAACAGCTCTTTTCCATCTTTGGTGATAGCAAAGCGCATGCAACGCTTGTCTTCTTTACATGTCTTTCGCTTGATAAGATTTCGGTTTTCCAAAGAGGCAATCACCTTTGATGCGTTTGACGGCGTGAGTTGCAGCTCGTCGGCAAGCTCTCCCGAACTGATGTTCTCATGCTCTGCAACGATACATAGCAGCATGGCATCATTCATATTCAAGTGTAGCTGCCTTTGAAGTTGAGCTTCAAAAGCAGCTATATTACGGTAAATGTCTCTGATTTTACAAATACATTCCCTGTCCATCAGCATTCATTTTTTATTTGAGCAATGTGCTTTTAATTGCATCTTCCAACTGTTGGCGGTTCATTGCACCCACCTGCATGGTGGGTTTCCCGGTCTTTGGCACAAAGAGAAGCGTTGGAATACTACGTACACCGAAGAGGGCTGCAAGTTCTTCCTGTTTGTCAACATCAACCTTATAGAAATCTACTTTGCCGTCATATACGCCTGCAAGTTCGTCTATCACCGGGGCCGTTGCCTTGCAGGGACCACACCAGGTGGCATAGAAATCAATCACCGCAGGACGTTCACCTTCGAACACCCACTCGTTAGGATGCTTCTCATAGTCCATCACTTGCTTCTTAAATACATCTGCTGTCAGCTCTGTTACTTTCATCTTTTTCTCCTTTACTTGTTTTTGATTATTTTGCTTTGTCTCTGTAGGCGTCTTGCCACTCTTGTTTTGTGAGCATGCACTCAGGCCGATTGTAGCAGCCAAGGCCATGAAGATTATCTTTCTTTTCATATTTCCTCATTAGGGGTGAATACTTGTTTTACTTTTGTTTCCATTGGAAAACATTGCAAATATAGAGGTTAATTTCCGAATAAACAAATTTCCATTGGAAAATAAATACTATTTAACTAAATGGCCCTTTGTTTTAAGTTGTGCGCTGTTGACAATGGAATTGTTCACCTTATTATATTAATATGGGTGCTTTGCAAAGACACATTGAATCATATCAACAATGTATTCTCCATACAAGAGAAAACAAGACACAATTATTTACAAATTGCTTCATGAGATTTGCACAGTTTTCTTGAAAGTCAATCTCGCTCTGAAAACGCGAGTTTTCAGGCTGTTTTGTAAAGTATTGTAAGTCAGGTGATTATGGAGATAAAGCCGTTTTAATAGTTCTCTTTACATGAAAAAACGAAGTGATTTGCACCATTTCAGTGGCTCATTCAAGTCATTTTACGTGCTGATTTGATGCAAATAGCGATGCTTAATGACGCAAGTTACAATGTAATGGGCTGCAAATGAGCACGCCAAAACCATGAAAAGGGGCTGCATCATCGTGGAAGAAAGCATTTCTGTTTCTATTTGGAAAGGAAAAAAGAACGGTTTTATTGCGAAGTTTCCTGACATTGTTTTTCCAAACATTCAGTGTTTCTTGCCAGACTTTCTGCGGGGAGATATAACATAGGGAAGACTTTCAAGAGCGTCTTCCCTATGTTAAGTTCAATGTCTTCTAAAGGTTAAGGCAGATTCGGTTTGCATTTAATTTGCAAATAGGTTGCCTGTAACTGTATCGTTTCAGTGGTTGCTTAGAACACGTAAACCAAGCTGACATCCATCACACCACGGTCAATATCAGAAACAAACTGATAGTAGGTTTCGGCATTGAAATGCAGGTTGGGAGCGATATTTAACTGTATACCGCCTCCAAGATTAAGGCCGGCTTTGGTTGAACTGACGCTCGCGCCGGGGCCGTCATAGTCAGCTCCGACGATAGTCATACCGCCGAGAGGATATACTTTGAACCGATTGGTGATGTGAAAGAGGTAATGTAAGTTCATGTTTACATCCCATGCACTGACTTTGTTGTCGCTCTTCGGATAGAAATTAGCAGTGAACTCCGGTCTGAAATGATTGTCGATGTTGTATCGTGCAATTGCTCCGAAGCCCAAGTGAGGCTGTTCGGTGGCGTAATTCAACCTTGCACCCAGCTCAATAGTCTTGGCTTGGGCAAACGCTCCAATGCTTATCAGCATGAGCGTCAACGTGAATAATAGTTTCTTCATGTTGCTTTCTGTTATGTAATTTATTATTGATGATGCACTTTCCACTTTGTTGTTTGAACGCGGACCGGTGCTTTTTTATAACTCTCTTTTACGTTTCCTTTGCTTTTGTCTATGCGTTATACGCCGTTATCCATAAGGTCTTACGCTGCAAATATAGGCATTTTCTTTAGTTCTTAGGAAGATATGTAGGTTAAAAAGCGTTATCGAAGAGGCGTTTGTCCATGCTGATTTCTTCACAAAAGGCCTTGCTGCAAGGAATGCGCAAGGCCTTTCTGACGATTTGTTTTATCGGTGTTGTCTTCTCTTTGATGTTTATCTTACAATTCTTTTGCAGGCTTTCACGCTCCCATCGGCAAAGGCTTGCACAACGACTACCATGCCTTGAGTCTGCGCATTGCATGCTGTTCCGTCGGGACGAAAGTAGTTGGTACGGACGACTTCTTTGTCATTGGCTGACAGGTTGCGCAGATTGGTGGTGACAGATGATGAAGTTGGTTCACTGAAACCACCCATGGCATTGGCTGTCCGCACAGAATAGATTGCCCCGTTCGCTACATCTTTGAGCGTATATTGCAGTGATTGGGTGATTGTGAGGAGTTCATTGTCCTTGAAAACAGCATACCATGGGTTGGGTGTTACCGTTGAAGAAGCTGTCCACGACAGTGTTTTCCCATTCAGTTTCACATCAGGTGAGGTCGCCTGTGCAGTCAGGTCGGCCGGTTGCCAGTCGGGAAACACCTTGTCAAGTGTGAACAATGCCGCTGAATCTGCACTCATTGTAGTGTTGTAAGTGTAGTCCCCTGTGCTGTGAGTGAAGGTTACAACATTCTTCTGTGGTGTCAGAATGTTATCTTGTTCATCTTTAGAGGCGTACTCCTTGAACTGATAAGCGGCAATGTTCATGCCGTTGAGCGTGAAGCGTTTGATGCTGTTGCCTTCATTGAGGGGCTGTTCATTCATCGTTGTTCCTATCCAGGCAAGTTTCGATTTGCCTCCCCAGCTGCGGCCAAGTGAGTAGCCTTCTCTGTTCAGATTGGTGATTTTGCAGTCGCGCATCACGTAGCCAAAATGGTTGTTTTCAGCAGGGTAGGGGGCTGCAATGACGTCGGTTCCCCCATTGTTCAGGCTGCGTGGTTCGTTCACGAAGTTCACTTTATTGAAGAAAACATCGCCACTTCCGCAGACATAATCCACAGTTCCGTGAATCTCTCCACCCTCGAAGTAATACTGTCCGTTGCCATTGCTGTAATAAGTATCCTGATATGAGCGCAGATTTACATGTTTGCAAATGGTGCGGTTTCCTTTGTCTTGAATGGTGACAGCACGTCCGGCTGCACCGCTGTTATAGTAATCAAGTGCGTTCTCTATGGTCAGATCCTGCAAGTAAGTGTTATTCCCCATGATGAGAAATGTGGCAGTTGTTGCTATACCTTCATTGGCAGCGCTTGGTTTGTTGCGGATAATCGTCTTTTCTGCACAGGCGCCTATGAGCGAAATGTTATTGCCGTTGATAGGTATAAGCACCGTTTCGCCGAGGTCATAAACCCCATTTGGAATGAAAATCTTAGTGCGGTGACTGCCTGCTTTGGCATTGGCAATGAGTAAAGTGTTCAGCAAACTTGCTGCATCTCCGGCCTTAACAACATAATATCCCGCCTCATTCTGTACGACAGGATTGGTCTTGGTGTTTGCAATAGTGATAGCATGGAGGTAGACGTTATTGTCAAAACACAGATGAAGTACATCTGCATTGCCTTGATATTCATAGCTGATGACAGCACCGTCTGTAGCAGCTTTTGCCGGCAGTGATGCCAATTGCTTTCCTTTACTGTCTTTAATGATGAGATTACCCGATGAATAAATGCAGCCTTTCAGAAAGATGTAAGCGTCTCCACCCACTAATAATTCAACATCATCTGATGCTCCAAAGGCCCAACCATGCTGCCCGTCATGATGCTTTGCAGGGCCTTTGCTGTTGAAAGCTTCGTGATCTTCATCGTAGAAATAGCTGTCGGTGAGGTCAAAGGTATATCGTTTGCTGGTGCTTTGAACTTCTTTTTCCGTGGCAACAGCATAGAGAGCAGTGTTTGAACTAACCTTGTCATTTATGCTCATCTTACGGTTGTGAGCGCCTGATGCAGCAGCAAACCAGCCACGAAACACCTTTCCTTTGTCCACGGTTACATTCGAAGCATGATATGAAAAGGCTGTGATAGGGGCATCTTTCTCTATCTGTTGCTTCCCAATAACACTGCCGTCAGTGTTATAATAAGTAAGCGTGATGTTTGATTTCCAGATAAATTCAACCACATAGTTCATGGTCTTACCCCCCGAACTGACCTTTATTGTGACGCGACATCCCTTGTCTGTTGTTGCATAGGCAATATGTTCTATCGTGCCGTTCTCGGCAATAATATCGGTCAGCGGATTGCTTTCGCCAATCATGGACTGCGTTTTCGACAGTTCAATCGTAGCCAGTTGGCTGCCGTCGGCTTGCTCTTTGAACAGCGTAGCAGCCTGATATACCTTGCCGTTGGCTTTGAACGATGCCAGAACTGGCGTTGAACTCTGATCTACTTTGCCATAGATAGCGAGTTCAAAGAGATAGGCATTCTGATTTGTCGTGAGGTTGGTGAAGCGCAAACAACAATTGTTTTTGTTCACCTCTACATCTACATCGGCACCTGATGAAGGGTTGGCTTCACTGCTGCTCAGCGTGACCCAATCCTTGTCTCCGCTACCTTTTGCTTCGAGTTTCCAGCCACGTTTGCTTCCCGTTGCACCGTGTTTGAAATGCACTTTCGTGATGTTTTTCAATGCAGAAGTGGTCACCATAGGCGTCGGACTCTTTGAAGCCATGAGATAACCACCTGTCCATTTCGGGAATTTAGCAGTGTTCTTGTTGGTCGAACTGACCTCTGTATCAATGAGAGTGAAGTTTAATTCCTCATGACTATAACGTGTCTGGAGGCTTACTGTGCTTGCCGTTGCAGAGGCTTTAGCACTCGTCCAGTCAGAAAAATCAGTTGAATAGAGTGTCTTTTCAACGCCGACAATCGGCCCGGAAGGGTCGTTTGGGTCGACAAGTTTCACCGTTCTACCATTGTAGTAGTCAAGTCCCGCAGCCTTGTTGCAGGCAGGATAATATTCATCGACGCTCGTTTCGGCATCTTGGTTCTCCCTTTTCACAAGGTCTTCTACCAAGCTGTTGGCATAGACTTCAAGGTTGGTGTAATAGCCTTTCGGGTCAAGCGAGCTTGTAAGGGCATCGGTAGCATCGTTCGGATTGAGTCCGTTTGCCTGCTCCCAAGCATCGGGCAGCCCGTCATTGTCACGGTCGAAGTCGGCCAATCGCTTACCTGTTGGGAAGTTTTTCTCCGTGTAACCGTCAACATCTTTCACGACATCTATAATGCCGGGTCTGCCTGTTTTACTGCCTGTATAAGTAGCCGTTCCATGGTTAGCCTCCTGATTATACCGCACGTCTACCGTGTCGCGAAAGAGCGAAGCGCCTGCAAAGGCCAGCACTTTCTCATAGGCTTTCGTGGCTTTGTGCGTGGTGACAGCGCCTGTCGCAATAGGTGTTGTCAGCTTGATGGCAGCATATGGTTTCCCATTATAGGTTTTGTGGGCAACGTCTTGATAGTAGTTGCCGGCATCGAGCGTGTAGGGTTGCGCGTCAATCGTCTGCACCCCATTGTCGAAAGCGACGCCTTTCCAGTCATAATCCTGTGCTTGTGGGCCTGCAGCTTCAACGTAATTTCCCTGAATGAAGTAACGGCTTGTCATGCCAATCATATCGCCTTCGGTTGAATTTCCATTAGAACCGACGCTGATTTCGGTTACTCTTTTCGTGTTTTTTGTAGCAGGGCCGGCCTTATAATAGTTGTTGATGATGTTGATTTGACCGCCACCTGGCCCACCATAACAGCCATTTCCGCTTCCCCAGTTATAGAGAACGCAGTTGCGAAAGTCTACATTTTCAGCCATCACTGTATTGCTCCAGCGGTGTGAAGCGTATTGAAGATTATCCGTATATCCGTTCCAACGGTAGCGTGCTCCATTGAAACGAGGTGCCCGGTTGTCTACACTTCCTATATAATTATGGTGGAAACTGGCCAACTTTCCGCCCCAGATGCCGCCGTAACCATGCGCTCCCTTGTCATGTCCGGCATTGGTCAAAGCCTCGCCGAGCATGCACCATTGCATCGTGAAGTTATTGTTGTCGTAGAATGAAGCGAGTTCGTCAATGCTCCAACTCATCGAGCAATGGTCGATGATGACGCCCGTGAGGTGGTTGTTCCAAATGGCATCGGCACCGTCGTTCACGTCCCGTTCCTGTCCACGGCGAAAGCGAATGAAGCGTATGATGTTGTTTGAACCCGGGCGAACGGTATAATATCGGATTGTAATTCCAGGGTAGGGGGCTGTCTGTCCGAGGATAGTTGTATTCTGACCGATGTTGAGATCGGAGGCCAAAGGAATGACTCCGCCCACATCAAAGACTATGGTTTTCTTCTTGTTTCCGCTTACTGCGGCACGAAGTGAACCCGTTCCGGCATTGTTGAGATTAGTAACATGGATGATTTCTCCGCCTCGACCACCCGTAACATAACGTCCGTGGCCTTCTGCTCCGGGGAAAGCGGGAGCCTGTGCCCATGCTGCTTGCAGGCCGAAAGCACTGAACATGCAGAGCATCATCACACTCAAACAGTTTTTGATTTTCATCATTTTATAAGGTATAGTTTGGTAGATTGTTGCTGCAAATATACATTTTTATCAGCATATCAGCGAGGAAAAACGGTGTCAATCTATGCCTTTTTCTACGTAAACGTTTGCGAATTCAGTTCCCTGTGATTGCGTTTTGCATTCCTGCATCATCGATAATGCAGCAGAATGTAATTTGAGTTACACGCTGTTTTTGTAAAGTTTGTTATCCGATTTTTAACACATGGTAGTTTCAACTACCAAATGCGAA